>DATGFS010000009.1 GCA_035308905.1 bacterium
CCCACAGCAAGAACCCCATGATGTTGATGCGCTCCCACAGCCCGATCCACGGCGTCGGCAGATTTGCCTGGAGCCGGGGACTCTCCAACCCCGTCAACGCGCCAAACACGAACAGGATCAGGATCGTGACGATCGAGTAGAGGCGGAACGCCTTTCCGAATGCCGTGGCCCCGAACCCGATGGCCACCAGCATGAAGAGCACCGTCATGAGCCCGAGAACGACGTGCAGGGTATCGGACCAAGTTCCCCCGCCCGCCGCCAGCACCTCACGTTGATGCATCGCGGCAAATGGCCATGCGATGCCACCGAGAGCCCCGAATGCAACGAACAGACCACCGACAACACGCAGTGCACGCTTCCCACCTGCCGACATCCAGACGCCCACGCCAAATGCGACTACAAACAGATCGTACACAGGGCCGAGCACCATCCAGAGCGGCCTCGTTGGAGCGCCGATCGCAGTGAGTTCGCTCGGCACTTGGGAAATGGGATTGTAGCCCTCGTATCGGATCAACGTGATCATCGCGCCATACAGCAGCGAGGAGAGAATGCCGCAGACGAGCAGGACCCTTTGCGGCGCCCCCGGTCTCGTTGGGCCCGCCCTGTCCTCGGGGACCTCCCTTACGCGCGTAGTCCGCGGAACGTCCGGCGCTCTGGCAACTGCCTTCATGGGGACACCTCCCTCACGAAAACCCGCGCCTCAATAATCAGCGTAGCGCTGCGGTTCCCGGGGAAACGATCAGGTGCCAGCCCGATTCGTTACTAGATGTGGAACCTATAGGGGTATTGACATTTTAGTAAACGGCGTTTATAGTACACTTTGTGGTAAACGTCATTTACTATTGGGGGGGGGGGAGGACGCATGACACAGCTGACTGTCAACCTCAAGGTTAATCCTTCCGACGCGACCATCCGTCTCGGGCCGCTGACTGTCCGCTTCTTGGTCACTGGAGAGAACTCAAATAGCAGCGTCGCGGCATTTGAGCTCATCGTCCCGGGTGCGCAGCGCCTGGCGGCTCCAGCGCACAGCCATGACCGTTACGAAGAGACCATCTACGGCATCGAGGGAGTATTGACCTGGACGGTCGACGGGAACCCCATCGACGTCGGGCCGGGGCAGGCACTGTGCATTCCGCGCGGCGCCGTTCACCGGTTCGATAACAACGGTAGCCAGGACGTGAGGGCGCTCTGCGTGATCACGCCAGCCGTCCTCGGTCCGCAGTATTTCCGCGAGTCTGCCGAGGTGATTAACGCGGCGGCCGGTGGTCCGCCGGACCGGGCAAAGATGGCAGAAATCATGCGCCGCCACGGCCTCACGCCGGCTGCGCCTCGACCTGAACACCCCTAAGCCCGCATCGATCGGTTCCCATTTCGTTGTCGGAATGAGCGACCGTGGTCTACAAAGAAAGGGGGAACAAAGATGGCCGTGACGATGGACGTGCGCATGCCCAGCGAGGCCGCGCAGCTGTACGAGCCGCTCAACCGGGAACTGGGTGTGCACAAAGACAAACTGCCTGAAGGCTTGCTCCATCACTTCGCAACGATGACCAAGGATGGCTTCAATATCTTTGAGGTGTGGGAATCGCAAGAAGCGTTCGACCGCTTCGCAAACGATCGCCTGTTGCCCGCACTGAAGAAACTCGGTGGCGCGCAAGCTTCGCAAATCCAGCCGACGTTCGGTGAGCTCCACAATGAGTTTCACAGTTGATTGCAGCCGATGACGGCACATGAGGAGAAGCATAATGAACGCTGTGGTGGTGGCTCCCGGCGAGGGACGGTTTATTAAGGTCGGATCCACTGGCGCGGGCGTGACGGTCAAAGCGTCGGGCGCAGAGACCGGCGGCCTGTGCACCGTCTGGGAAGGACGAGTCGAGCCGGGGACGGTGGGCGCGGGGCCGCACTACCACCGCGGGCGCGATGAGTTCTTCTACGTCCTCAAGGGTGAGGTGGTGCTGCGCATCGGCGACGAGAGCCACACCGCCGGAGCAGGCACATTCGCCTTTGTCCCGCGCGAAACGATTCACGGCTTTCGCAACGCGAGCAGTGACAGTGCGATCCTCCTGGTCATGCATCATCCCGCCGGCTTCGAACGCTATCTCGAAGAAATGCAGCAACTGGCTGCCGGGCACGGAGGCAGAGAGGAACGGGCTGCACTTGCTGCTCGCTTCGACATGATCCCGGTGCCGGCGTCTCCGGAGACCTAGGGACGAAAAATGGGCCGTAAGGCGATCCGTGACCGTATGTCGAGCCGAACAAGCTCACTGGTCGAAACGAGAGATATGCTCATCGGCGCATTGTTGCGTGTGCCGGCTCAGGCGATCCAGCGCCGCATCATCAAGGGGTTGAACGCGGCCGGTTTTGAGGATCTACACGTGCCGCATATGGCGGTGCTGCAATACCCTGGGCCGGATGGGATGCGCCCAGGCGTTCTCGCCGAGCGCGCAGGCATGAGTAAGCAAGCCGTGAACCAACTCCTCCGGAGCCTCGAACGTCTCGGCTATATCGTCCGGTCCGACGCACCGGACGAGGGCCGCGCGCGAATTATCCGCTTGACCAAACGCGGCCACGCCGCATACTCAAGAATCTACGACATTCTCCGCAACATCGAGCACGAATGGAGCGCTGAACTTGGGACAGAGCGTTTCGCTCAGCTCAAAGAGCTGCTATTTCGTGTCTGGGAGAGCCCGTTGACCCGCTAGCTAGCAGGCGGGAGAAGAACGATCTTGCCCGTGACGCCTCCCGCCCCCAGCAGTTCATGAGCCCGCCTGGTTTCTCGCAAGGGGATCCGCGCCGCGACGATCGGTTTGATCTTTCCTTCGCTGAGCAGTCTCAGCAAAGTGGTGAGGTCGTCCCGAAACCAAACTGGCTTTATCCTCTTGAGCCACTGGATGCTGTAGGGCAGCACTCTCTTTCGGCCCGGTAGGGAGAAGGCGGCGGCGATAACGAGCCCGATAATCCCAAGGCCCCTAAGGCGTTCCAGGCCCCTAAGGCGGCGTCGCCAGCCACCGGGCAATTTCCCGCCCTGCAACGACGAGGTGAGACCGTAGGCAATTACCGTGCCGCCGCGGCGGAGGGCCTTCCGCGACCGCCAGGCACAGGCGCCGCCGATGCCGTCGAACACCACGTCCACGCCGTCTCCTGTGAGGCGGCGGACCTCTTCTACGAAGTCCACAGCCCGGTAATCAATCGGGACGCCCCCCAGGCTGCGAACCGTTTCGTGGGCCCGCTGTGAGGCTGTTCCGTACATCTCCAAACCGGCCAACCGGCCCAATTGCAGCAAGGCCGTTCCGATGCCGCCGGCGGCGGCGTGGATCAGCACCCGCTGGCCCGGTCTGACGCGGGCGGTGCGATGCATCATCTGGTACGCCGTGACATAGTTAAAGACAAGGCACAGCGCTTCGCCGAGGTCCACCCCGCTCGGCACCACGGTCAGTTCGTCCTGCGGCAAGCAGATGTACTCAGCGTTTGCGCCGACAATCGGCAGGGCCGCCACCATCTCGCCCGGCTTCGGTCCGGTCGCGCCTGGCCCCAATTGATCCACTATTCCCACAAGATCCCAGCCGGGCGTATACGGAGGGCGCGGTGTTTCAGGATGAACGCCCTCGCGCATGAACAGGTCCGCCAATGAAACTCCGGTGGCCAAAATTTTCACGCGCACGGCCCCCGCTCCGGGCTGCGGGAGTTCGTCCTCCACGATTTGAAGGACTTCGGGCCCGCCCAGCTTGGTTACGGTCACATGCCGGTAGGTCGCGGATGCCTTCTCGTCTTTGATGGTTCGCTTCAATTGCTCTGCAGTGAATGACACGGCCGTCCTCCTTACCGAAAGAGGCACGCAAGGGAACGGAAGACGTTCAGAAGGAACCGTACGCCCGCACTCCGAGATAGGCTATCGGATCTCCGTCTGATTCCCATCGAGCGATTCTCGGACAAACGCTTGTTTGAAGGTCCAGCCAGGCGGGCAGGGTTCAGGGCTGTGTTAGCCGCACAGTGCTCTACGGAGTGTCAGCGCCATTGGGGCTTGGCGATTTCGAGGTGTCTGGGGGTGCGCAGTGTCGGCGGAAGCCAATAAGGCCGTTGTGATGCGTTGGATCGAGGAAGCGGTGAACAAGGGCAACCTGGCCGTGGCGGATGAGGTCATTGCTGCGGATTGCATCGAGCATGTGCCGGGACCGGGACTGGCGCCCGGCCGAGAGGGCGCAAAGCAGCGAGTCGCCGGATTCCGCGCCGCGTTTCCGGATCTCCATGTCACGGTCGAGGATATCATCGCCGTGGGGGACCGGGTCATCACCCGCTGGGCGGCGCGCGGCACGCACCGCGGACCGCTGATGGGTATCCCCCCGACGAACAAACCCGCGGCATGGGTCTCGATTCACATCAACCGCGTCGAAGGCGGGCAGATCAAGGACGACTGGCATGCGTCCGATCTGCTTGGCGTGATGCGACAGGTGGGAATGTTTCCGCCGCCCGGCCCGGCAAGATGATTCATGCGCACCGCGAAGGTGCGGCTCGGTCTGGCCGCACCGTCCCGCGGCTCGATTGCCGGTCGTAAGCAGGATCAGACCCTCATCGGATGGTCCGCATCGGGTGATCCTGGTACTACCTAAGTGTGGGTCGGTGGAGCCTAATCGTCCACCACTGCCCGCGGGGGTGCACCATGCGAAACGGACCAGGGTCGATGGGTCGTCGGGCGTTCTTTCGGGCGTTCGGGGGAGTTGCCGCCGGCTCCGCGATTGCGTCGCCATTCGCCGAACGGGCCGCGGCGCAGATGAACGCGCAGGGACCTCCGCCGCCGAAGCTGCCGACGGTGAAACGCGTTGCCGCCAATCCCACCGCCATTCCCGGGCCAATCCGCCGCTCGCACGCCGTCCACCACAATCTTACGTTGACCGCCCGGGAGGTTCTCGCGGAGATCGAGCCCGGCCTCAAGTTCATGTACATGACCTTCGACGGGCAGGTGCCGGGACCGCTGCTCCGCATCCGTGTGGGCGACACCGTCCAACTCACGTTCAGAAATCCGCGCGAGAACCTCATGCCGCATACGGTCGACTTCCATGCCGTCTACGGCCCAGGCGGCGGCATGGAAGCGCTGCTGGCCAACCCTGGACAAGAGAAGGGTCTCTATTTCAAAGCTATGTACCCTGGGAGCTTTGTCTATCACTGCGCGGTGTCGGACCTCGATTACCATATCGCCAGCGGGATGTACGGAATGATCGTTGTGGAACCGGAAGACGGACTGCCTCCGGTCACCCGGGAGTTTTACCTCGGTCAAAACGAGATGTACGTGGCCGCGGCGGCGGGCGCTGAGGGCTTCCGTGCTTTCGACTTCGATGCCATGCTGCGGGAGAACCCGACGTACGTGCTCCTGAATGGCCAGACCAAAGCCGTAACGCCGGACGGTTTCGGCGCCCTGAAGGCCAGAGTCGGGGAAACCGCGCGGGTGTTCTTCGTCAACGGCGGGCCCAACCTGACGAGCAGCTTCCATCCGATCGGAAACGTGTGGACGAGGGTGTGGACCAATGGATCGTTCAGGACCGCGGCCGACGCGTACATGCAAACGGTCACCGTGGCCCCCGGAAGCACGCTGGTGGGGGATCTTGCCCTGCCGGTGCCGGGCGCCGTCAAACTGGTCGATCACGCGATCACGCGGGTGGTCCGCAAGGGCATGATGGGTGTCCTCGATGTCGCGGGGCCGGCGCAACCGTCGATCTTCAAGCCCATGCTTCCCGGCATTTAATTAAGCGACAGTAGACGGCCCGCGCTTGACCTAGTTGCGAAGCGCGGGCCGTTGCCTAGGCACGGGGTTTCCGCGTACTTCTCACGTCTCGGGTCTCCAATAAAGTGCAGGAAGACGGATTAGGTACTTTGCCCGATTGAAAATAAATGCCGCGCATATGTCTTTTCCTCGATGGCATCGAGCCGGTTCTCACCTACGATCAGTTTGGCGAGCCGGTAGAGTCCGGCCGTCATTCGTTCCGGTACCGGCAAGGGGGCCGACGATGCCAACGAGTCGCCTGATCGGAACGCTCGCGTCAGTCGTTCTGGCGTTTTCCCTCGGTGTCGCGGCGTCGCGTGTCCACGGTCAGTATGTTCGTCGCGCTGACTGCCAGCGGTGGCGGGAGAACGTTGCACGGTGGACCGGGGTTGTCGCCGATGCGACGGGGGAGCTGAGCGCGGTAGAGACGACGGCGTTGACGCTCGCGCACGGTGCACTCCTGGCGGTGAGAGATCAAGCGTGCGGGTACTAAGGGTGACGCCTGTGCTCCGTTCCGAGCCAGAAGGACAAAAAGCGCGGTGGTGGGCGCCTTCGTGGCGTATCAAATTTCGTCTCGCGCCTGCGACATGGGTGTTGCTGAATTGTCTTCTCGTGTTCCTGGTAGTATACGTGCGGCCACCATCGCGGGCACATCATTCCTCTGATATTTTGCGTGCGCAGACCATCGAAGTTATCGACCGCACGGGGAACGTTCGTCTTCGGATCGGTGTAGCTGCGGACGGTACGGCCAGCCTGCGGCTCTATGATTATGGAGGGACTCGGCGCCTTGAGCTTGCCGTACGTCCTGAAGGGCCGGCGGTGACGGTGTTCGATGGACGAGGCGTAGAACGCCGGATGATCGAAGCGTCCCCTGGGCTTGAGCCATCTCTTGAGGACGGGGCGACCGGGCCTTGACGCCTGCGCTGCGACGGCCTTCCGACTATTCCGGACCAAGCCTGCGTTTCAAGTGTTCTTCATCACTCTGTGGTGTTTTGATGCAACCCTTGTTCGACGGCCCAAGCGGCGATCCGCGTCCGAGTGTTGAACCCCAATTTGTCGAGAATGTGCTCCACATGGGCGTCCACTGTTCGCTCCGCTATCGCAAGCGAAGCGCTGATCTCGCGGTTGGTTAGCCCTTGCGCGATGAGCGCCGCGACCTGCCGCTCTCGAGCCGTCAGGTGATCCCCACGCTTCACCGCCGCCGGTTTCTCAATCCCTTCGGTTTTCAGTCCGACACCCGCCATTGCCGCGAGCGTATCCTCAATCACTTGTGCCAGCGTCATCGACTGCCCATGCGCCCAGGCCACCACAAACGCAGCATCATCTAACCCGGCACGCGCGGACGCAGTGAACCGGTCATGATCGGCTTGGTCCACGGGCGTACGGCGAAGGCCCAGAGTTTCGCGCAGTGCTTCGGCCGCGCCCAGCAGCCGTGCGGCGTTTATGTAGCATTTCCGGGCACAGGCTACGCCGGCCAAGCCGTCGAGATACCAATCAATAGCCCAACGCTCCGGCAGTCCGCGGCACAGGGCAAGTCCCTCACGGTAGAGTACGTCCGCTCGTTCATGGTCGCCTTGACACAACGCGAGGACAGCCGAGTTGTGAAGGGCGTAGGCGGTACACGCCTTGTTTCCGACTTCCCTCATGAGCGCGAGACTTTCTGCCTGCACTGCGTTTGCCGGGGTGTAGTCAGCCCGTGCCCGCAGTACCTCTCCCAATCGGGAGAGCGCCATGGCGAGGAGCCACTTGTTCTCTATTTGGCGGGATACCGTTACACTCGCTTCGAACAGCGCCTTCCCATGTTCGTCGTCCCCTTGATTGATCACTACATTGCCCTGGTGGCGGAGCAAGGCAGCAATAAGGGCTTTGTCCTCTAAGACACGGGACACTGCGAGGCCCTTCCCGCACAAAATCGACGCCCGCTCAAGATCGCCTTGACGCCATGCGAGAATTGCCGCTCCCTCGAGAGCCTTCGCGAGGGCGGGAATCTGGACGTTACCGCTGCGCGCCAGCGCTCCGTCCAGCCACCTTCGTCCCTCGTTCCAGTGGCCATTGAAATACCAGAACCAGGAGAGCGCACCGACCAATCGTAATTCCACCTCTGCGCCGTCCGGCGCTGATTCACTCCGAACCAGGACCGCCCGCAGGTTGTCGTGCTCGGTCTCCAGCCCTCCGAACCATTTTTCTTGCTCCCGTCCCCGGAGTTCCGGGTCTGCCCGCTCAGCCAACGCAAGATACCAGTCGGTGTGACGCGTCGCCAATCCGTCAGATTCTTCCGCGTCCAGCAATTTTTCGCGCCCGTAGTGGCGGACGGTCTCCAGGAGGCGGTATCGGGCCGTTTCGTCTCGCTCCTCGACCACGACCAGCGACTTGTCCACGAGATCCAGCATTACGCCGAGGATCTCGGAGGCTTCAACGTTCTCTCCGGCACACACCGCCTCCGCGGCTTCGAGCGTCCACCCTCCCGCAAAGATCGACAGTCGACGCAGCAGCGCCTGTTCCTTTTCCGACAGCAGACCGTAGCTCCAGTCCATCGTTCCCCGGAGGGTCTGGTGTCGAGCAAGGGCGGTGCGACTTCCTCCGGTGAGTAACCGGAACCGGTCGCTCAGCCGCAGGGCGATTTGTTCCACCGGCAAAGCTTTGACTCGTCGTGCCGCCAACTCGATGGCCAGCGGGATGCCGTCCACTTGACGGCATATCTGCACCACCGCGGGCGCATTTTTTTCGCTCAGCGCAAATCCTGGATGGCTAAAGACCGCGCGTTCGACGAAAAGGCGAACAGCCTCGTAGTCAGCCAGGATGTTCCAAGATGACACGTGCTGGAGGTCAGGCAGCGAGAGCGAGGGCACATGATATATCAATTCCCCCGCAATATCCAACCCCTCCCGGCTGGTGGCCAAGATGCGCAGATCCGGGCAAGAACGCAACAAAGCGTCCGTGAGTTGCGCGCATGCGGACAGCAGATGCTCGCAGTTATCCAGAACGATCAGCTGGGACTTACGACGGAGAGAATCGACGAGTGTTTCAAGTACGGGATGCCCCAGTGATTCCGGTACGCCAAGAGTGGAGGCGGTCGTGTGCGGCACAAGAGCGGGGTCGGCCAGTGCCCCTAGTTCGACCAGCCACACCCCATCGCGATAGTCATCGAGCGACCCGGCGGCCACTTGCAGAGCAAGCCGCGTCTTACCGCAACCCCCCGCACCGGTAAGCGTCAGAAGGCGAGCGTTCCCGAGCAGACGCTTGACCTCTGCGATCTCTCGCTCCCGCCCGATGAAGCTGGTGACCTGGATGGGCAGGTTATTAAGTTGAGAACGGTGCGGGCCAACCATGCGTCCTCAAGTCACCTCACAGCTTGAGTCACATCCTCGTTGAGCGGCTCCACCGCGATCCGCACTAGTCAGTGCCGGCGGGCGAGTCTACAGTTCGCAAATACGCCACTGCACGCCTGCGTTTATTTTAAGCTTCCTTTTTGACCTTGATGCTGCGGGGCCAAACGAGGCGGATCTATGCGTAACTGGACGGAGACGCTCCGTGCGGCCTCTTGCGCATGTATTCGTCCTACGGCGTGTGATCGCGCCCGCCGCCGGGCAGCGTGTCGCGAAAGGGCATGACGAGCAGTGTCACACGGCTCGCGTCTTGGCGTGCGCCCGTATCCGCTGACAGGACAACGCTCGCGGTGCCGATGAAGTTTGCGAGATCGCGGAACGCGATCCGTTTGGCTCTGCCGAGCTCGATGATTGTGTCCGGCGTCACGTAGAACTCCTGGGTGCCCGCCTCTCCTGCGATGGTAAACACCTCGGCATCAGAGTCTACGGAGACGAGAATACCCTGCGCCTCGATGGCCGGGCCTCCCGTCTCCCTCGCCGGCGCCCCGGCGGAGTGCAGCCAGGCGACGGCCAGGGTGACTGCTGCGATTACGATTCCCTTTGCTACGGACCTCCCGCGCATCATTCCGGCACTCTCCCCCGCGACTCGCGCTACAAGCCCAGCCTGCGCTTGGCGCGGCAGAATAGGACGAGATGCGCTGTGAGCGCAAGACCACCCGTCACGGCGAGCAGTAGACGAATCATCCCGGCGTCGCGCCGTCCGTTCGCGGCGCCGGTCAGGCCACGTAACGTTCCATCGAAAAGACCCAGCTCTTGCTCCGCAGCCCGGGCGGCAGCAGCGAGTGAACCACCGCGAGCTCGCTGACGCACGCCTGCAGCACGGCGGCCGTTTCCCGTTTGTCCTCCGCATCGATGTACGCGGAATTGAGCCTCCTGATCTGGCGGCGAATTCGCGTGACGCTCGGGATCATTTTCTGATCCATCGCTGGTTTCGGCATTGGCGTCCCTCCATAGCCTGTTCTGATGATCTACCCCTCCATGTCTAAACCACAACCGGACCGGGCGAAAGAGTGAGAACATTCGTCCCGGGGTGTCAGCCCCGCTACAGGACGGCGCGAGTCGGTGCCGGGTTGCCCTTAAACTGACAGAACACCAGCATTGAATCGCCGCCGGCCATCCCGCGGCCGGATGCTGCCGATCCGCCGGTCGACACAAGAGCACCGACCGGCAGGGGGTGACAGGGGAGGTGTGGGAAGAGGCGGCCTATGATCTCCGCGCAGCTCAGGCCGGCGACCGCGGCGGATGTCGCCGAGGTGGCGGATCTCTTTCTCGCTTCCCGCCGGGACGCGCTGCCGTATCTTCCGACGCTGCACACCGACGACGAAACTCGCCGCTGGATGGCGGGCGCCGTATTCGCGGCCGGCGGGATGTGGGTCGCCGTCGTGAACCGGCGCATCGTGGGGTTCGCGGCGCTCAACGAGCGCCGGGACCACCTCGATCATCTGTACCTGCTGCCGAGCTGGTACGGCCGCGGCATCGGGAGCGCGCTGTTGGCCAAGGCCAAGGAGGTGAGCGTGGGCCGGCTGCGGCTGTTTACCTTCCAGCGCAATCGCCGTGCCCGGGCGTTCTACGAAGCCCGCGGATTCACAGTGGTCGATCTGAACGACGGCTCGCGCAACGAGGAGCGCGAGCCGGATGCGCTCTACGAGTGGGTGGGGGCGCCCGAGGTCTAATTTCGCTTGATCCCGGGCGGCCGCCTATGACTCACGTTCGGCGCCGGCAGTCGCCGCGATGCGCGTTCCGGCGGGTCTCTCGGCCTCCGGCGTCTAAGTGCACCGGGGCCTGGGCACAACCCGTACGTACGGCAATTCAGGCGTCCGCAACGCGTGTGTGATGACACGTCGCGGTACCACCGGGTGACCTCCTTCGCGTTCCAGCGATTCGGGCGGGCCGGCCGCCTCCGGTCCTGCGGAGGCGGCGCGACGGTGTGAGGTGTCACAATGGGGGAACGGCCCGAATCGACAACAACGCCCCGCGGTCACTCCGACAAGGCGCTCGCCTTTCTCGCGCGGCTGGCGACCGAATTGACGGTCGTGCTCAGCTTCGGCGAACTGGTCGATGGCACGCTCGGTATGCTGCGCGAGGAGGCCGGGTTCGACTCATGTTCGGTGGGCGTCATTGACGCGGCCAAGGACGTCCTCACGGTCGTCGGGGCCGCGGGCCTCCGCGCGGGGTACAAGGGGCTGACCATCCCGCACGGACGCGGCCTAAACTGGACGGTGATCGAGTCGCGTCAGCCGCTGTACGTCCCCGATATGCACGCGGACGCGCGCGTCTACCGGCAGCAGGACGACATCCGTTCGGGGATCTACGCGCCGCTCATGGTGCGCGGCCGCGTCATCGGTGTCCTAAGCGCCCACCACAGCGCGATCGGCGCGTTCACGCCGGAAGATCTCGACGTGCTGACCGTCGTGGCGCGCTATCTTGCCGGCGCGATCGAGGTTTCCCGCCTCTACGAGGAACTGCGCGGCCTCGCCAGCACCGATGAGTTGACGCGTCTGCCGAACCGGCGCTCGATCCTCGAGCGCTTCGGCGCGGAGTTAAGCCGGGCGCTGCGGGAGGGGCAGCCCCTCAGCGTCGCCGTCGTCGACCTCGACGATATGAAACGCGTCAACGACACGCTCGGGCACCAGGTCGGAGACGCGGTGCTCGTGCACGTCGCGAACAAGCTGCGGCGCCACATCCGCGTCCACGACGTTGTGGGGCGGCTCGGCGGCGACGAATTCATCCTGCTCTTCCCCAACACCGGCCGCGAGCAGGCCAACACCATTTTGCGGAGACTGGAACGGATCGACGCGAGCGGATCGGGTCAGCCCGGCGACCTCGCCATGACGCTCTCGTGGGGGCTTGCCACCTGGCCGGACGACGGCGTTGCGGTGGACGCGCTGATCGCCGTCGCCGACCGGCACCTCTATGCGATGAAGCGGGCGCATTTGGTGGAGCGGCCGAACGGGGCGGGGGGCGAAGGACTCGCCGCGAGCGGGGGTGTGACTCTCTCGCCCGAAGAGGCTCTGACCCCGCCCGTCTAGTCCCGGTGGAGGCATCCCGGGCGCTCGCCGCCATCCTGAAGACCCGGATCGTACCCATTATCCGCACCAAGTCCGCGGAGTGGGCCGAAGAGCTCGGCGGGATTCTCGCCGGCGCCGGACTCGACATCATCGAAATCACCTTTACCGTGCCCAACGCCCCGGCCGTGATCGCGCGCCTGCGGAAGAGATTCCCGGCCGTGCTGGTCGGGGCCGGCACCGTGACGGATGCCGCGACGGCCGAGCAGGCGATCGGCGCGGGCGCCCAATTCCTGTTAAGTCCCGCGTTGTCGCCCGGCATGGTCGAGGCCGCGCGCCGGCGGGGACTCCTCGCGATCCCGGGCGCGTACACGCCGACGGAAGTCTTGAGCGCGCTCGACGGCGGCGCGCCGCTGATCAAGCTGTTTCCGGCGGACGTCGGCGGGCCGGCGCACCTTCGGGCGCTGCGGGCGCCCCTGCCGCAGGCGCGGTTCCTGCCGACGGGGGGGGTCCGGCCGGACAACGTCGCGGAGTGGTTTGCCGCGGGCGCGTCCGCGGTGGGGATCGGATCGGCCCTCGTCGGTCCGGGCGACCGCGCCGTCGACGGCACGGCCGTCCGGACGCGGGTGGATATGCTCGTGCGTGCCGTCGCCGCGCACAGTCTCGAGGACTGAGGACCGGGGCGCGTATGGCAACCGTGATCGGCATCGGAGAAGCGATGGTCCGCCTCGCCCCGACCGCCGGTGAGACGCTCGAGTCGGCGGCGGCGTTCGCCGTGCAGGTCGGCGGCGCCGAAGCGAACGTCTGCGTCGCCCTCGCGCGCCTCGGCGTCCCGACGGCATGGATCTCCCGGCTGCCGGCCAATCCGCTCGGACGGCGCATCGCAGACGCGGTCCGCGCGGCGGGCGTCGACGCGGACGGTGTTCTGTGGACGCCCGAGGGAAACGCGGGCGTGATGTTCCTGCAGCCCGGAGCCGCCCCGCGCCCCGGCGAAGTCTTCTATTATCGGCGCCGGTCGGCGTTTGCCGAGATCGATCCCGACGCGGTGGGGTGGTCGCGCTTCGACGGCGCCCGCGTCGTGCATCTCACCGGGATTACCCCGGCGCTCGGCGAGCGGCCGCGCGACCTCGTGACCCGTGCCATCGCCGAGGCGCGGGCGCGGCAGGTGCTCGTTTCGTTCGACGTCAACTACCGCGCGACGTTGTGGCCGCCGTCCGCGGCGCGGGAGACCCTCGCGCCCCTGCTCAACGGGCTCGACATCGTGCTCGTCAACGATCGCGACGCGCGAGGCGTTTTCGAAATGCGGGGCGAGCCGGATACCGTCGCGCGCGCCCTACGGGACCGGCTGCGCTGCCGCGTGCTCGTGCTGACCTGCGGCGAGTCGGGGGCCGTGGCCGCCGACGCGGAGACGGTGGTGCGCCAGCCGGCGTTTCGCGCCGAGGTGGTGGACCGTGTCGGCCGCGGCGACGCGTTCGCCGCGGGATTTCTCTACGGATATCTCGCGCGGGGTACCGGCAACGGCCTTCGGTACGGGGCCGCCCTGGCCGCGCTCAAGCAGACCTACGCCGGGGATTTTTGCCGCGCGACGCTGCGCGACGTGGAAGCGGTGCTGCGCGGCGACGACCACGGTCTCCGGCGGTAGGCGGCGGGAGCCGCCCGTCCGCGCGCGACGGGCCTACCGGTCGTGGCGGGGCGCGGCGCCGTCGTCACCGGCGGGAGCCGGACGGCGGCGCGGCATCACGACGCCGAGCATCTGGCGAATCTCGGCGATGCCGCTCAGGGCCGCGAGGACTTTCGCGCGCGTGCCGCGGGCACGGGTCCGCAGCTCGTGCGCGTCGCGTTCGATCGCGCGGCGTGTCTCGGCTAGTCGATCCGAAGGATTCGCGTCCGAAACCACCGGGCATCCTCCTTCGCCGCCTGGATCGTCGTGCGCATCCGGACCACGATGCGGCGCAGTCTCAACGCCATCAGCAGCAGCAGCAGGCCCATCGCCACGGCGACGCCGGCGAACACAATGAGGGCCGCGCCCCAGGCCGGCAGGACCTGCGCGAGGGCGAGGACGGCCGCGGCCACGAGCAGCGCAAGCACATAGAACCCGAGCATCATCACGGTGCTGAGCAGCACGAGGGCCATGACGACGTCGCGCACCGCCAAACGAAGGTCCCGCGCGGCCGCGAGCGCGTAGGCCTGCACCATGAGGCCGAGGCTGCCCGCCAGACGCCGCAGGATCGTGCCCGTCGCGTCCGCGGCGGTGTCCTCGTCCTCGATCCGCCGTCCGTCGTCGATCGCGTCCCGCATTGCGACTCGCCTCCGTTCACGACACCATGCCGGCCGCGTGGTGCCGTTCGATGGAACCGCCCCGGCGCCCTGCGCACCCGCAGGAGGAGACGCGCGGGGAGCGGAACACCTACCTCCCGCACCTCGCGAATGCGTTGAAGGAGGACCGTTCACGGCGATGCCCCGTCCCGCGTTGAGATACCGGCGATGAACGCGATCGAGCGGCACGTGGTCGTCGTCGGCGCGGGGCCGGCCGGGCTCGCCGCCACCGGTGAGGCGCAGGCCGCCGGAGCCCGGGTCCTGCTCCTCGAAGAGCGCCCCGTGCTGGGCGGGCGCGCCGTTCTCGTGCCGGGCGCGCGCGGCCTCACCGAGGGCCTGATGCGGAGTCTCGGGTCCGCGGAGGTGTGGCGCAGCACACCGGTGTGGGGCATCGCGGGCCGTTCGCTCGCGGTGCTCCGGGCGCAGCGGATCGACACCGTCACGGGCGCCGCGGTCATTCTTGCCACCGGCGCCCCCGAGGTGATGATGCCGTTCCCGGGGTGGACGTTGCCCGGGGTGCTGACGCTCGAGGCGGCGTGGGACGCGGTCCGCGCCGGCCGGGTCACCGCCGAGTCCGGACCGGCGGTCGTCGTCGCGCGGGGCGAGCACGCCGCCCTTGCGACCCGGCTCGCCGAGCGGGGGCTCGCCGTGACCCTCGTTGCGCCCGACCGGCCGAACGGCGTGCCCGCCGCGATCCCCGTGCTGCCCGGCGTACCGGCCGAGGCGCGCGGCGCCGGCGCCGTCGAGGAAGTGCTCTTGGACGACGGCGTCGCGCACCCGTGCCGCCTGCTGTGCGTCGAATCGCCCCGCGTCCCCGCGGTCGAGCTGGCGCGTCTCGCCGGCTGCCCCTGTGTCTACCAGCCGCTCCTCGGCGGTTTCGTACCGCGCTATGATCCCACGCTGGCGGTGCACGGTCCGACGCCCGGCCTGTTCGTCGCCGGGGACGCGGCCGGCGTGGACACGCCGCGCGCGGCGGCGGAATCCGGCCGGCTCGCGGCGTGCGCCGCGCTCCACATGCTCGGGTTGCTCGAAGAGCCCGACGCGAAAATGGCGGAGGCGCGCCAGCGTCTCGCCGCGGCCGCCTCCCCGCTGCGGCACGCGGCGCGGGAGGCCCTGATGCTCGGCGCGGTGCCCGATGAGGTGATCGAGGCGTGGGCGCCGCGGCCCGACACGACCGTGTGCGCCTGCGAGGGCGTGCGGCTCGACGCGCTGCGCCAGGCGGCGGTGGCAGGCGCGGTGACGCCGGACGCGCTCGCCGCCCAGACGCGCTGCGGGTTGGGCGACTGCCGGTGGCGGCGGTGCGGGCCCCCGGTGATCCGGTGGCTCAGCGAGTTCTTACAGGTTCCGGCCGGCCGCGTCCCCCTGCCGTCGTTGTGGCCGCCGCTTCGACCCCTGCCGCTCGCGGCGCTGCTGCGTGCCGACGCCGAGACGGATGCGGGTCGTGCCTGATCGCGCGCGCGGATACGAAGTGGCGGTGCTCGGCGCCGGCTGCGCCGGGGCGGCCGCCGCCTACGCGCTCGCCCGCCGGCGCATCGCGCCGGTCGTTGTCGATACGTCTCGTCCGGACGGCGCGGTGCCGGCGTCGGCCGCCGTCGCTGTGCAGAGCGGAACCCCGGCCGACATCCGGCTCGCGGTGCGGAGCGCCGAACGGTTTCCCGAGCTCCAGGACGCGATCGGCGGTTTCGGGTACCGGCGCACCGGCGGCCTGACGGTGGCGCTGACCGACGCGGATGCGGAGATGGGCCGTGCGCGCGCAGCTCAGGCCGGCGCGGCCGGGCTGCCCGTGGCGTGGCTGTCGCGCGAGGAGACGCTGCGGCGCGAACCGGGGTTGACCGAGCACACCGCCGGCGCGGTGTACTGCGGCTACGACGGCGTCGCGGACCCGGGAGCGCTGGCGCGCCGCCTGCTCGCCGCCGCGCTGGGCTTCGGCGGCGCGACGCATCTCGACTGCGGCTATATCAGCATCGCCCGGCAGAACGGGGGCTTTCGTATCCGGACCGGACGCGACGAGATCGTCGCGCGGCGGGTCGTCGTGGCATCGATGGAGCTGCTCGGCATGGCCGTGCGGCAGCTCGGTGCCGGGCCGCCGGCGCGGAGCGGACGGCGCCGCGTCGCTGTCACGGAACGGATCGCGCCGCTGCTGCGGCACACTGTCAACGGGATCCGCCAACACCCTTCCGGTGAACTGGTGCTCGATCCGCCGGCGCTCGTCGACGAGGGCGCCACCGCGGAAAACGCCCGGGCGCTCGTCGAGGCGCTGCGCCGCATCGCAGCGGCCGCGGTGTGCCTGGTGCCCGGCGTCGAACCGGCGCGGATCATTCACGCGCCGCTGCTGGTCTCCGCGGAGCCGGCCGACGGCCGTCCGGCCGTCGGCCGGCTCGAGGACGATCTGTACTTCGCGCTCGCCGGCGCCGATCGGGCGGTCACATACTGTCCTGTCATCGGCGACGCGATCGCGGACGCTGTGTCGCGGAACCGGTGGCCGGACGGGCTGGATATTTGGGCGCCCGGCCGCTTCGCCGTCGTGGCGGCCGGCGCGGGGACGGCGGGAGGCCTTGGGCCGGACAGGGGGGTGCAGGATTCGTCCCAGGGTTCGTAGTAAGGAGGAACCACTTTGTTGGGCTGTAAGGCCTGGGGGAGGAATGAAGTAGCTATGCCTAAGGGTACGGTGAAGTGGTTTAATCGCGAGAAAGGTTATGGTTTTATTACCCCCGAGGAAGGAAAGGACGTGTTCGTGCATTACACGGGTATTGCCGGCGAGGGATTCCGCAACCTCGAGGAGGGCCAGGTTGTCGAGTTCGAGATCACACAGGGTCAGAAAGGCCCGCAGGCCCAGAATGTGAGGGTGGTCGGCTAGCCGGCGAAACTTCCAACAACTGCGCCAACGAACATAACCGCTTCAAAAGCGCCGGGCCGTCGGTCCGGCGCTCTCCTTTGTCCCGGGTTTAGTCCCGTGTTGCCCCGGTTGCCTCGGGCGCCGTCTCGCCTGGAATCATCTTTTATGATGAGCGGTTGCTCGTTTCTAACTTAACTCTCGTTTTCTTCTCCCATCCGCTCGAAGAAAATCGATTCTTGAAGCCGACTCGGGGGCGATATGTTGCGCATGGCCTTAGATGCGTGATAGATTAGAACGAGGACGGCACAATGGCAAAGAGGGCGAGAAAAACCGTAAATCAGCGTAAGTCCCGAGGCCCGGCCAAAAAAGTGGCCCGGACGGGCGCTTCCCGTGCCCGGAAGGCCGCAAAACCCGCCAAACGCCCGGCGAAGCCGAGGCAGGCACGGGTAAAAGTGGTCCGTTCGAGAGCGACGAAGGCCAGTAGAGCGCGAAAGGCCATCGTTCGCCGGCCGTCTCGCCCGCTCCCTCCGGCGGAGATGTTTAGCGAACGGCTGTTCCTGTCCAGTCTCGAGCGCAGCCTCCGGGATAACCGCCTTGTCTGGGAGGCCCTCGCCAAGCGATGAAGTACCTGACCGCGGAGCAGTTGCGGACGGTCAACCAGCGGATGATCCGGGCGACCGGCGGCCTCTATCTGGCCGGCGAACAGAACGTGGTATACCCGCCGAGTCTCGACTCCCTGGTTAATTTTGTCCAGACCCGCATCGCGCTCCGGCCGCAGCCGACCGTGTGGGACCTCGCCGCGTTCTATCTCGATCGGCTGATCCGCGACCAGATCTTTCACGACGGCAACAAGCGCACGGCACTCGAGGCCACGCGGCTGTTCCTGGAGGGTGCCGGGTACCGGTTGGCGCTGTCCCCGGCGGCCGAAACTGTCGAGTTCATCACCGGCGTGGCGAAGGGCGGCATGACCCGTGACGCCGTCGCCGTCTGGCTGCGCGGCCACTCCAAGCGTAAGAGCAACGGCAGAAAGTAGCGTCCCTTCATAGAATTCGCCGGGCGACGGTCGAGCAGCCCAGCGCTGCGCGGTCTTGACACCGCCGTCGGCGCGCGCGATGATGGGGTTAGTGAACGAAAGGAGGTGATGCGGATGGCCCATAGTAGACCCGGCTCCATGCCGTACCGTCCGACCTGCCGCCAGTATCCGCGCGAGGTGATGGCCGGGTAACACATCCGTAGTCCGGCCGGCATCAGCGCAGCGGCACAGCTGGATGATGACGGTTCGGCAGGAGACTCCGCATACGGCGCGCTCCGAGCTCGCAGGTCCCGGAGACGCCGCGTAAGGCAGAAGGTGATAGGTTCTCGTGGCGGGGCCCGCCCGGTTTCCGGGCGGGCCCCGCTGCGTTTGCCTCAGGGCGCCGGAATCGCGTCCCACAGATTGAGCGTGTTGAGGTACACGAGGTCGAACATCATCGTCCCGCGGGTGACCGCGTCCGACATGCGGATCGCGCGGGTCAGGGTCCGCGGCTGCCCCTCGTACAACGTCAGCAGCAGGGACCCGACGACCGCCGTGTCGCCGTGCACCAGCTGCACCCCGAGGATCCCGCTGCCCTGGACGCTGATCGTGGCACCGTCGTGCCGGCGGATCGCCTCCCACATGGTCACCGGCCGGTAATAGAGCCCGATCATGAGGTAGTCGAGCAGGGGCGCCAGCCCGGCGCGAACCCACGCGTCCCCGATCCACGAATAGGGCGGGTGGACGCTCGGGCTCGCCCAATTCACGCCTTCATTGTAATAGACCGAGTACCAGGAGCCGACGTACATCGCCACCGTCACCCCGGGGCGGACCGCCCGGGCGACCTCCGCGGCCGCGCGCGTGTACGCCATGATGGTGTGCGCCCGATAGCCAAGCCATTCCTGATAGAGCGGGCCGAACCGGCGCGTGACCCAGTACCCCTGCGGGACGTAGGTGTAGATGTCGTCCGGCCAGTGCGCGACCGGGCGGCCGATCGCCCGTTCGAACGCCGCGCGGCTGAGATCGGAGAAGTCCTCCGACAGGTCGTCGTATCGGGTGCGGTCCAGCACGATGCCGTCGACGTCGTACCGCGCCACGATCTCGCGCACGGCGGCGAGCTCGTAGTTCCATACCGCGGGGTTCGCGGGGTTGGCGAACGCGAAGATGTCGTGGGCCGAGGAGGGCTCCATGCGCGTCTCCACGGGGCCGATCGTAACGTGATCGCCCGGCCGCAGCGCGCCGCGCAGCCAGTCCGCCGCCGCGCCGTGCCCGGAGAGGACGTACCCGTCCTGTGGGATCGGCACCGCTCCCGGATCGGCCGGCCCCCCGGTCCGATCGCGCACCTCCGCCACCGTGCCGGCGGCCACCGCCGCCTCGACGCCGTACCGCGACGCGGGGCTGGCCCCGCCGCTCGCCGGAGTGTAGAGGATCAGTTGGTCCTGTCCGCGCGGAACATCGACGCCCGTCAATTCGTAAGAAGTACCGTTGGGAGCGATGATGCGCCGGTAGGCCACGTACGCGGTCGCCTGAAAGTCAGGGTGTGCGAATGACGGGCCGGCGTGCATCGGCGAGTAGCCCTCGCCAAACGTGTTGATCGCCGCGTGGACCCTGATGCCCCGGGCATGCGCCTCCGCGATGATCGTCCCCAGCAGGTCGTAGTCGCGCGGATACCACTGCGCGGGCGGCGGGTAGCTTCCGCCGGCGCCCGAGTGCGAGATCGGCGAGTCGGCGATCGACGGGATGAACGAGCTGGGGTAGATCACGTAGCCCCAGGCATTCTTGGCCTCGGGCATGACGACGTCGATGCCGGCGGCTTTCGCACGGTCGAGCGCAGCGCGCACCCCGTCGACCGTGCTGAGCTGCTTGAGGTTCGCGCCGGGCTCGATCCACAGGGCGCGATGCGGCACCTGCCGCGCGGCCGCGGCCCCCGGGGCCGCGGCCGCGGGAAGGACCAGCGCCGCGGCGAGCACCGCGGCCAGGAGCCCCCCCGTTTTCGCGGCCCAGCGGCCCCGCGCAGTCGGGGGGCGGTGCGGGCGCACGCGGCCCTTGCAACGGCGGACCTTGGCGATTAGGATAAGGGCTGTCTGCTTGGAAGGGGGGATTCGCTCGTGATTCAGGCCGATTCGCTCTCCCGCAGCTATGGGGAGCGCTGGGCCATCCGCGACGTGTCGTTTCAGGCTCGTGAAGGCGAGATCCTTGGATTCCTCGGCCCGAACGGCGCCGGCAAGACGACGACGATGCGGATCCTGTCGGGATTTCTGGCGCCCACGGCGGGGCGGGCATCCATCGCCGGATTCGACATTGTGGAAAAGCCGCTCGAGGCGAAGCGTCATCTCGGGTATCTGCCGGAAGTGGTCCCGCTCTACGACGAGTTTACCACGCGTGAGTACCTCTCCTTCGTTGCCCGGCTGAAGCGGGTTGAACGCGGCCGGGTACCGGACGCGGTGGAGCGGGCGATGACGCTGTGCAACGTCGACGACGTGGCGGACCGGCTCATCCGCAACCTGTCGCGCGGCTACCGCCAGCGCGTCGGACTGGCGCACGCGATCGTGCACGATCCCGAGGTGCTGATCCTCGACGAGCCGACATCCGCGATGGATCCGCGGCAGATCGTCGAGATCCGCAACGTGATCAAGGGCCTGCGTGCATCGCACACGATCATCTTGAGCACGCACATCCTGCCCGAGGCGACCGCGGTGTGCGATCGCGTGATCGTCCTCAACGAGGGCGCCGTCGTCGCCGTGGACACGTACGAGCAGCTGGCGGCCCGGCTGCGCAATTCGGACAAGACGCTCGTGCGCGCGGCCCGGCCGTCGGCCGACCTGCCGAAGCGCCTGGGCACGATCGCGGGGGTGCGGCACGTGACGGCCGGTGGGGCGCCGGGCGAGCTGCTCGTCGAGTCCGACCTCGGCGCCGATGTCCGCGAGCACGTCGCCCGCGCCGTCGTGGAATCCGGCGTCGGCCTGCTCGAGCTGCGGCCGCTGTCGATGAGCCTCGAGGACGTCTTCTTGAAACTCGTCACGCATGAGGACGGTCCCGCTCAGTCCCAAGGCCCCGCGAAGCCGGGAGACGGCGGATCGAAGGGAGCCCGGGCATGAGCGGCACGCTCGTCATCGCGCGCAAGGAGTTCAAGCAGCTGTTCTCGTCGCCGATCGCCTACGTGGCGCTGGGGATGTTCTTCCTGATCACCGGCTTCCTGTTCTTCTCGCTGATCGGCCTGTACACGACGCAGGTGCTGCAGCTGCAGGGCACGCCGCCCGCCGACTTCAACCCGACGCGGATCATCTTCAGCCCGCTGTTTCAGGACGTCAGTTTCGTGCTGATCCTCCTCGTGCCGGTGCTCACGATGCGCCTCGTCTCCGAGGAAGACCGCGCCCACACGATGGAGCTGCTGGCGACCTCGCCGGTCACGAACACCGCGATCATCCTCGGCAAGTACCTCGCCGCGGTCGGGCTGTACCTCGTGCTGCTGGCGATCAGCGCCTACATGCCGCTCAGCCTCGCCGTGATCGGCCGCCTCGACTGGGGCCTGCTCGGCGCGACCTACCTCGGCCTCCTGCTGCTCGGCGCGGCGTTCCTCGCGATCGGGCTGTTCGCGTCGACGCTCAACGAAAACCAGATCGTGTCCGCGGCGATCGGCTTCTCGCTGCTGCTGCTGCTGTGGGTGCTCGGCTTCGCCCAGCAGGCCACGGGCTCCGCGACCCAGCAGGTCCTGTCCTCCCTCGCCGTCGCGACCCACTTCAATACGTTCTCGAGCGGCACGGTGGACACGCAGGACGTGCTGTTCTTCCTGAGCCTCGCGGGCTTCTTCGTGTTCCTCGGCGCGCTGGCGCTGGAGTCCCGAAAGTGGAGGTAGCGTGATGCTGCGCCGCAACCGCCTGCTGACCGTCAACGCGCTCGTCTCCGCGCTGCTCGTCCTGGCGCTGCTCGTCGGACTCAACTATCTCGGCGTCGAGCACCACGTCCGCTGGGACCTCACCGCGACCAGGGAGCATTCGCTCTCGCCGCAGACCCTCAAGATCCTGCGGACGCTGCCCGGCCCGGTGCAGGCCGTCGCGTTCCCCGGCTCCGACTCGACCGGCCGCTACCGCGATCTCCTCGGCACCTATCAGTACTACTCGAAGAACTTCCAGTTCCGGCTCGTCGATCCCGACCGCAACCCCGCCGAGGCGCAGAAGTACAAGGTGACGTCCTACGGCCAGATCGTGCTGCAGCGCGGCGCCGCGACGTACACGGTCGACGACGCCACCGAAGACGCGCTGACCAACGGCCTCCTGCACGTGCTGGAGACCGGCAAGAAGACGCTGTACGTCGTGCAGGGGGACGGCGAGGTGCCGGTCGACGATTTCACCCGCGTCGGCATGGGCACGGCGAAGCAGGCGTTGACCGGCAAGGGCTTCGACGTGAAACCGCTCTTCCTCATCAAAGAGGCGCACGTGCCGGCCGACGCCTCCGCGGTCGTGCTCGCCTCGCCGAGCCAGGAGCTCCCGCCTCAAGTGCTCGACGCGCTCGACGCCTATTATCGCGACGGGGGCCACCTGCTGGTGCTGATCGATCCGACGAGCCCGGCCGGCGTGCGGGCGTGGCTCGGCCGTGAGTTCCACGTCGCGGCCCCCGGCGGCCTCGTCGTCGATCCGGTGTCCCGGCTGCTCGGGGCGAACCCGGCCGTGCCGATCGTCACGCAGTACCCGTACAACGACATCACGCAGAACTTCAACCTCGCGACGGCGTTCCCGGTCGCGACGCCCCTCGTGCCGGATCCGAAGGCCAAGGACGTCACGATCACGCCGATCGTCAAGAGCTCGGACGCGAGCTACGTGAAGACGAACCTCGACGCGAAGGACATCGCGTACCAGGCGGGCGTCGACCGCAAGGGACCGTCGATTCTCGGCCTGGAGGTTACGCCGTCGGGAACCGGCGCGGCTCCCGCGCACCCCACGGCGTCGGTCACTCCGACCTCGTCTTCGCGAGGCGGTGCGGCCTCGCCCGGCGCCTCGGCCGCTCCTTCGAAGGGCGGGGCGAAGCCCGCAGCCGCGGCGCCGAGTCCGGCCAAGGGATCCGCGGTCCTCTTCGGCAACAGCTCGTTCGTCCGGAACAGCTACGTCGGGCTGGTCGGCAACCGCGACCTCTTCACCAGCACCGTCGCGTGGCTCACGCAGTCGGGGAATCTGGTCAGCATCGCGCCGCGCGCCTCGCCGTTCGACCCGTTCATCGTCTCCGGCCAGCAGGGCCGTTATCTCTTCCTCGGCAGCGTGATCGTCCTGCCGCTCGCGCTCCTCGTGCTCGGCGGTTCGGTGTACTTCCGCAGGCGCAGCCTGTGAGTCCCCGCATCACCCTCGCGCTGGCGATCGTCGTCGCCCTCGTCGGCGGCTACATTCTGGTCGTCGACCGGCCGCAGGCGCAGCGCGCGGAACAGGCGCGGCACCTCGTGCACCTCCCGAAGGCCTCGATTACGCAGATCACGGTGCGGAGCGGCAAGAACACGGCCGAGCTCGTGCGGACCGACGCCACACACTGGATGCTGACCCGGCCGTTCGCGGCGCCGGCGTCCGGCTACGCGGTGTCCGACCTGCTCGACGGCGTGCTCGCAATCGTGCCGCAGCGGACCGTCGCCGACAAGACCTCGGACTGGGCCGCGTACGGGCTGGCGACGCCGGATACCGAGCTCACGCTCCACACCCAGGACGGCAAGACGGCCGCCGTCGACATCGGCAAGTCCTCGCCGGTCTCGACGGGGCTCTACGCGCGCGCGGTGCCCGGGGACGCGGTCTACCTCGTCGACGCGTCGGCCCGCGACGCGCTGGCGAAGACGGCCGCCGACCTGCGCCAGAAGACCCTCGCGGATTTTTCCAATGCGGACGTGCAGCGCGTGCGCGTCGCCTCTGCGTCCGGGGTGCTCACCGTCGACCGCATCGGGCCGGACCGCTGGCGTCTGGGCGGCGCCCACCCGTGGCCGGCCGACGACTTTAAAGTGACCGACCTTTTCTTCCCGATCACCACCTCGGACGCCAAGGCGTTCCACGACGGGGTGCGCGACCTCGCCCCCTACGGACTCGACCACCCGGCCGTTACCGTGGACGTCACCCTGAAGAAGCAGTCGACGCCGCTGCGTCTGATCTTCGCGTCAAAAGGGAAGGTCACGTATGCGATGGTCGCGGGGGCGGCGACGGTGTTGGAGCTGGACGCGGGACTGGCGAAGCGGCTGACGCCGGCGCCCATCTCGCTCGTCAGCAAGCGCCTCCTGCCGTACAACGCGCAAAATCTCACCGCGGTGACGTGGAGCCGGGACGAGCAGGTGCTGCAGATCCACCGTCAGGGCCCCGGGTTCTCCGGCGGCGGCCTCTCGGACAGTCAGATCACCGACATGTTCTCGTCGATCAACATCCTCGAGGGCGATACCGTGGAGGCGCTCGCCGCGGCGCCGGCGGGGACGCCCGCCTTCACGATCCAGACCGACGGCGGCGAGGGCGCCCAGTTCCGCGTCGTGGTCTACCGGCGCCCTGGCGGCGCGTGGCTCGCCACCAACACGGCGCTCGGCCTGCAGTACGCACTGCCGTCGAACGCGTTCGACGGCTTCCCGAAGGCCATTACGGCGTTCCTCGGTCTGCCCAAGGCCGCGCCGGCCGGCGGGACCAAGCCGGCGCCGGGGGGCGGAGCCGTGACCGTGACGCCGACACAACCGGGCGCGGGCGTCACGCCGACGGCCCCGCGGCCGGGCGGAGGGCCTGCTCCGGCCAAGCCGCCGACGCCATGAGGAGCCGGCTCCGGCCGCCAGCGGCGTCGCTGCGGCCGTAGGGCGCGGCGGGGAGGACGACCGTGCCCGAGCGCCGAAAAGCTCCGCAACTAATCTCGCACCATACACATACCAGCGGACGGCGCAGATGCAGACGACGCAGCTGACGCGACAAGGCATGGCCCGCGTGCTCGCGATTCTCCTCGTGCTGGGACTCCTCGCCCCGGCGGCCCGCGGGGCGGGGCCCGCCGACTGGCCCTCGGTGCTCGTCTCGAACATGGTGGCGCTGCCCGTCGCGGCCGGCGTCGAGTACCGGCACGTTTCCATGATGACCTCCGACGGGCCGCTCGACCTGCACCATCTGCTTGTCGATCTGGCCAACCCGACCGTGCATCTCGGCGTCGGCGTCGCGCACGATCGGCTGATCAGCGACGACGAGTCCGTCTCGTCGATGGCGGCCCGCGCCGGCGCGATCGCGGCCATCAACGCCGACTACTTCGACATCCACCAGTCGGGCATGCCGCTCAACATCGTCATCAGCAACGGCCAGCTGCTGCGGAGCCCGTGGCGGTTTGTCGCCCTCGTCGTCAACCGCGACGGCGTGGCGCGCATCGTACGCTACCGCTGGACGGGCACCGTCGTCACGGATTCCGGCGAGACCCAGCCGCTCGAGAGTTTCAACGCGGGTCTGCCCCAGAATGGCATCACCGTCATCTCGAACGTGCGCGGCTTTGGGGCGCCGCCGCCGGAGCCGGGCGTGCGTCAGGCGGTCGCCGAGCTGTCCGCGGCCGATCCGGGATCCGCGGGCTCGGGCGGGCGGTACTTCGTCAAGCAGATCTGGGCGCAGCAGGCGTTCTACGCGCCGTTTCCCCAGGGCGAGATCATCCTGGTCGGCCGCGGCGCCGGGGCGGACTGGATCCAGCGGCGCCTCAGCGCGGGCGTGACCGTCGCCGTCAACCTCACCACCGATCCGGACTGGCACGACGCGCAGGTCGCCGTCGGGGGCGGCCCGATCCTGGTGGACGGCGGGCAGCTTGTCGAAGACTCCGACGCGCCCGCGGCCGCCGAACGAAACATCCGCTATCCCGCGGCCGCGGTCGGGATCAGTCCCGACGGCCGGCACCTGACGTTCGTCGAGGCCGACGGCCGCCAGCCGTGGCTCAGCATCGGATTGACGCGGCCCCAGCTCGCCGCGTACATGCAGCGGCAGGGCGCCTACCAGGCGATGGCCTTCGACAGCGGCGGGTCGGCCGAGATGGTCGTGCGGATGCCGGGGCAGCCGCAGGTGTCGGTCGTCAATTCGCCCTCCGATGGGACGGAGCGCCCCGTGGCGGATGCCGTGCTCGTCTACACGACCGCCACCCCGGGCCCACCGGTGAGGATTCTCGTCAACAACAATCAGCCGCTGTTCCTCTATCCGGGCGCCCACGTGACGCCGCCCGCGGTCGGCGTGGACGCGCAGGGCAACCCCGTCTCGTTAACCGATCCGGTGCAGCTCGCGGCTTCCGGGGGCTTGCTGCGGATCGACGGCCTGCCGTCGCGGGGCGTCGCCCTGCCGCGGCAGCCGGCGCCGGATTTCGTGAGGGTGGGCGGCGACGGCAGCATCGTCGCCGGGACGCAGCCCGCGGACGGAACGGTCACGGTGCAGAGCGGCGCCGCCTCGGGCGCCGTGCCGGTGTCGGTGGTCACGCGCCTGGCGCGCCTCGTTGTCGCGCCCGGCTCGCTGTCGGTCGCGCCGGGCGAGAGCGCGACACTCCGCGTGTCCGGGCAGGATCCGTCGGGCCGCCTCGTCACGCTGCCCCAAGACGCGGTCGCCTGGCTGATGTCGCCGCCGGGGCTCGGCGCCGTTCAGGCGCCCGGCACGTTCGTCGCGGGCACGGTGACCGGGACGGGACTCTTGACCGCCCGGCTTGCGGGCGCGAGTACCGAACTGCGCGTATCGGTCGGCGGCCCCCAGAGCCGTCTCATCCCGGCGTTCGAAGAGCAGGCGTCCTTCCGCGGCTATCCGCCGCAGGCCGTGACCGGCGACGTCACACTGGTCTCGACGCCGAGCCGGGACAACCGGCAGTCGGTGCGCCTGGCCTTTCACCTCGATGGGCAGGGCAGCCGCGCCGCGTACGTGGAGACGGATCTGACGCTGCCGGGCGAGCCCACCGGCGTCTCGGTCTGGGTGTACGGCGACGGCGACGGGGCGTGGCTGCGCGGCGCGTACACCGACGCGAAGGGCGACCGCGGCACCGTCACGTTTGCGCGGCACGTGGACTGGCAGGGCTGGAAGCAGCTGACGGCGTCGCTTCCGAGCGGCGTTGCCTATCCAATTCGCTGGACCTACGTATACGTAGTCGAGACCGATCCCACGAAGACGCCGAGCGGGGAGATCTTCCTTAGCGGACTGCGCGCGCTGTACAACCACTAAGCTCGTCCCGATTCGACAGGGAAGACCCGTGTCCGCGCCGCATTGGACCGGGGTAAACCTATCACGCAGGACCACCACGGTATGAATTCATCATTGCCGAGATCACCACACCGGCGCGCGGCGGCGGGCCTGTCCCTTCGCCGCCGCCCCATGATCCCCGCGGCACTGTTGGTGGCGGCGCTGCTCGTCGCCGCGCCGGCGCGGGGGGTCCCGGCCTCCGACCGCCTCGCCGCCGCCGTTGACTCCTACCGCCGCAACGATCTCGCGAGCGCGCAGAATCTGCTCGAGCCGCTCGCGCAGGAGGACGGCGCCGAAGGCGGGCGCGCCGCGTACCTGCTCGGCGTCATCGACATGGCGCAGAAGCGGTACGAGGACGCCGCCGCGGTCTTCCGGCACGCCGCGAACGCCGCGCCGCTTCTCGCCGATCACGCGGAGTACTACTTCGGAGTGGCCGACTTCGACGCGGGCCGCTTCGGCGATGCGGCCAGCGCGTTCGCGGACGTGATCGCGCGCTTCCCCGATTCGAGCATGCGCGGTCTCGCGCTGTTCTGGCGGGCGGAGAGCTTGTGGAGTGCCCGCGCGCCCGACGCGCCCGACGCGTTTCATCGGTATCTCGAGCAGTTCAGCCAGGGGATGCATGCCGCGCAGGCGTGGTTCGATATGGGCCAGGCGCTCGAAGCCCAGGGACGCTGGGCCGACGCCGCACAGGCCTACCGGCGGATTCCGTGGGCCTTCCCCGCCAGTCCCTACGCGGCATCCGCGCGCACGCGCCTCGATGCGCTCGCGCGCGCGCATCCGCTGCCGGCGGACGCGACCCCGGTCGAGGTATTCTATCAGCGCGCGCAGAGCGAGTTCGACGCCAGCGACGGCGGGGCGGCGTGGGCCGACCTCCAGCGCGTGCTGTCGATGCCGCGGGCCTGGCTCTTCAACGACGGCATCTTTTACATGCTGGGCGCACTGAACTACGAGCAGCGCCGGTTCGCGGATGCCTCGCGGTGGTTCCAGCAGGACGTCGCGCTGCGGCAGACGCACGCGGACGATTCGCTCTTCTATTTGATGCGCATCGCGCTCGCGGGCGGCCGGGAGGCCGACGCGCTTGCGTTCGCGCGCCGGCTGGCGGCGGAGTACCCGAAGTCGTCGCTCGCGCCGCGGGGCCTCTATCTCGTCGCCGAGACGCGCGCGGACCGCGGCGCCGCCGGACCCGCGCTGGCCCTCTATAGGGAGGCCGGCGACCGGTTCCCGCTCACCTGGTACGGCAGCCGCGCGCTGTGGCAGGTCGGCTGGCTGCTGTCGCGGAGCGGACAGTGGGCCGCGGCGCGGACCGCGTGGCTGCACGCCGCGCAGGCGTCAGCCGGGACCGACGCCGCGGCCGCGGCCTGGTACTGGGCCGCCCGCGCCGCGGCGCAGACCGGGCACGCCGATCTGGCGGCCGGCGATTATCGCCGCGCGGCGACGCTGTACGGCGACACGTACTACGGCCAGGGCGCCGCGGCGCGCCTCGGCGCGCCCGTCCGCGCCGCCATCGGGCCGGACGCTCCGGACGTGCCCGCGGGGACGATCCCGACGCTCGACCGGTTTCACGAGCTCGACGCGCTCGCGCAGACCGAGGACGCGACGCGCGACCTCGAAGCGGCCGCGGCCGCCGCACCCGCCGCGACCCGCCCCGCGGTGCTGACCTTGTTGAGTCAGCGGTATATTGATGTGGGGACGCCCCGCCGCGGGATCGGCGTGGCCGAAGACGCCCGCGACGCCCTCGGCACCCCGGCGCCGCACCGGCTTCCGCTCGCGCTGTGGCAGGCGCTGTACCCGCGCCCGCAGTGGACGGCGATCACGCAGGCCGCGTCCCGCGACGGGGTGGACCCGTATCTCATCGCCGGCGTGATCCGGGAGGAGAGCCGGTTCGATCCGGCCGCCGTCTCGTCGGCCGGCGCCTACGGCCTGATGCAGCTGATGCCGGGCACGGCCCAGAGCACCGCGCGCAGCCTGGGCATGACTTCGCCGGACCAGCGGGGGCTTATCGATCCCGCGACGAACATCGCTCTTGGCGCCGCGGTCCTCAAAGCCGAGCTCATGCGGTTTGGCCGAGTCGATCTCGCGCTCGCCGCCTACAACGCCGGCCCGAACGCCGCGCGCGGATGGCTGGCGGCGCGATCCGGCGCCGATCCGGATACTTTCGTCGAAGCGATCCCGTACAGCGAGACCCGCGGATACGTCAAGACGGTCCAGCAGTCTGCCGCGATGTATCGCTGGCTCTATCAGAACGGGCATCCAACGGCGGCCCAGTAATCTCAAGGAGGAATTTCATGCCCCAGGCCCGTGCGCTGTCGTACGGCTCGTGGCCCTCCCCGATCACGGCGGATCTCGTCGCCGCATCGGGCATCGGCCTCGAGCAGGTCATGCTCGACGGCGACGACGTGTATTGGATCGAGACCCGGCCCGAGGAAGGCGGCCGGTCCGTCGTCGTGCGGCGGCAGGCGTCGGGCGCCGTCACCGACGCCACCCCCGCGCCGTTCAACGCGCGAACCCGCGTCCACGAGTACGGCGGCGGCGCCTACGCGGTGCGCGGCGCCGTCGTGTTCTTCTCCTCGTTTGACGACGGACGCCTCTACCGCTGCGGGCCGGGCGAGCCCCCGTCGGCGATCACCCCGGAGGGCGAATACCGCTACGCCGATCTGGTCATCGACCTTCGCCGCGACCGTCTCGTGTGCGTGCGGGAAGACCACACCACGTCGGACCGCGAGGCGGTCAACACCATCGTGAGCGTCTCGTGCCGGGGCGGCGTGGCGCCGCGCGTGCTCGTCTCGGGCGGCGATTTTTATTCCGCGCCGCGACTCTCCGCCGACGGCTCTCGCCTCGCCTGGCTGACCTGGAACCACCCCAACATGCCGTGGGACGGGACGGAGCTGTGGGTCGGCGAGCTCGCGCGCGACGGCACGGTCGCGGGCGCGCGCCGCGTCGCGGGCGGGCCCAACGAGTCGGTGCTGCAGCCGGAATGGGGCCCCGACGGCACGTTGTACTTCCTCGCCGATCCGGCGGGGTGGTGGAATCCGTATCGCTGGCGCGACGGCAAGGTCGAGGCGGTGCTCAAGGCCGCGTCGGAGTTCGGCGGGCCGGCGTGGCGGCTCGGGCAGTCCACGTACGCGGTCGCGCCGGACGGCCGGCTGGTGTGCGTGCACCGCGCGGAGGGCGGCTCGCGCCTCGCGTGGCTGGATCCGGCGCGCGGCGTCCTGGAGCCGATCGCGCTGCCGTATACGTCGCTCGACAGCGTCCGGTGCGGGCGGCCGGGCATCGCGTTCATCGGCGGGTCGCCGACCGACTTCCCGTCCGTGGTGCTGACGGATCTGCGGGCGCGGCGCATCGACGCGCTGCGGAAGGCCGCGGCCGCGCCGGTCGACGCGGCGTATCTCTCGCGGCCCGAGCCCGTGGAGTTTCCCACGGAGGGCGGGCTGACCGCGCACGCCCTGTACTACGCGCCGGCGAATCCGGACGCGACGGGGCCCGCCGACGAGCGGCCCCCGCTGATCGTCAGCGTGCACGGCGGCCCGACCGGCGCCGCGTCATCGACCCTCAACCTGGGCGTGCAATATTGGACCAGCCGCGGCTTCGCGGTGGTGGACGTGAACTACGGCGGCAGCACGGGCTACGGACGGGCGTACCGCGAGCGGCTCTACGGCCAGTGGGGGGTCGTGGACGTCGACGACGCCATCAACGCGGCGCGCCACCTGATCGAGCGGGGGGTGGCGGATCCGGAGCGCGTCGTGATCCACGGCGGCAGCGCCGGCGGATACACGACGCTGGCCGCGCTGACCTTCCGCGATTTCTTCGCCGCCGGGGCGAGCTACTTCGGGATCAGCGACCTCGTCGTCTTCCACGAGGAGACCCACAAGTTCGAGTCGCGATACGACGAGCATCTCATCGGTCCCTATCCGGAGCGGCTCGATCTCTATAAGGAGCGGTCTCCGATTCAGTCGATCGACCGGCTGCGCGCGCCGCTGATCCTGTTCCAGGGGCTCGAGGACAAGATCGTGCCGCCGAACCAGTCCGAGATGATCTTCGAGGCGGCCAAGCGCAAAGGGATCCCGGTCGCGTACATCGCGTATCCGGGCGAGCAGCACGGTTTCCGCCGCGCGGAGCACATCAAGCGCACGCACGAGGCGGAGCTCTATTTCTACTCGCAGATCTTCGGCTTCCCGCTGGCCGAGACCGTCGAGCCGGTGCCGATCGAGAACCTCGAGCACGCCCCGCGCGGGCGTGCGCGGCGCGCCGGCGCCTCCGGCGCGCGCGCCCGCAAGACCGGCGACGGCGGCACTCATCGGGCCGGCGAACCGGCGGCCGCCGAGTCAACCCCGGCCGAACCCGCCGCGCCTCCGGCGGACGACGAGCAGGGCCAGGAGTCCCGCACGGGACGCGGCCGCGGCGCCGCCCGCAAGAAGGCCCGCTAGGCGCACCGCGACTGAGTCGCTAGGGTATCTTGGCTCCGGTGAACGCGTCCGCAGGACGGTGGCGTCGTTTCCATCCCGGTGGACGCGTGCTCGGCGTCGCGCACCGCGGGGCGTCGCGGGAAGCTCCCGAGAACACGCTCGCCGCGTTCCACCTCGCGCTCGCCGCGGGGGCGCCCGCGGTCGAGTGCGACGTGCAGCGCACCCGGGATGGACGGCTCATCGTCATCCACGACCAGACGGTCGACCGCACAACGGACGGACGGGGGACCGCCGCCGCTCTGACGTTCGAGGAGATCCGGCGGCTCGACGCCGGATCCTGGTTTGGCCCGGCGTTTGCGGGCGAGCGCGTTCCGGCGCTCGACGAGGTGCTCGGTCTGGTGCGGGATCGGGCGTTTGTCTTGCTCGAGATCAAAAACGGGCCGATGTTCTACGAGGGCATCGAGGCGCAGGTCGCCGACGCGCTGCGGCGGCACGGAATGCTCGAGGCGGCGCTGGTGATCTCGTTCGATCACCCCGCGGTGCGGACGATGCGGGCGGCGGCGCCGGACGTGGCGACCGGGGTCATCTACACCGGCCGGCTGGCCGACGCCCGCGGCGCGGCCCGGGCCGCGGACGCCGACGCGCTGTGCCCGGGGTGGAGTCTTCTCACCGCCGGAGTCGTGGCGGAGGCGCACGATGCCGGGCTCGGGGTGGTTCCCTGGACCGTTGACGAGGAGGCCGCGATGCGGCGCTGCCTCGCGTGGGGGGTCGACGGCGTCACGTCGAACGACGTGCGGCTCCTCACCCGGGTGCTCGGACGGTGATGGGCGCGACCGCCGGAGCCGGCGGCGGATCAGCGGGCGCGCGCATCGTGGCGATCGACCAGGGCACGACGGGCACGCGCTGCATCGTCTTCGACGACGCCGGCCGTCCGCGTGCCGCCGCCTACACCGAACACCGCCAGTCGGCCCCGCGGCCGGGCTGGCTCGAGCACGACCCGGAGGAGATCTGGACCGCGACGGCCCGGGTGGTCGCCGACGCGCTGGCCCGGGCCGGCGCGGGATCCGCGCGGCCGCGGCCAACGGTGGCCGCCGTCGGCGTCGCCAACCAGCGCGAGACGGTGGTGGTCTGGGATCGGCACACCGGCCGGCCGATCTATCCCGCGATCGTCTGGCAGGATACGCGCACCCGCGACGCCTGCGAGGCGCTGATCCGAGACGGCGCGGCGGAGACGATCGGGGCGCGGACCGGTCTGCCGGTCGCGACGTACTTCTCGGCGACCAAACTCGCGTGGATCCTCGACCACGTACCGGGCGCGCGATCGCGCGCCGAACGCGGCGACCTCTGCGCCGGCACGGTCGATGCGTGGCTCATCTGGCGGCTGACCGGCGGGCCCGACGGCGGCGTGCACGTCACCGATCCCACCAACGCGTCGCGCACGATGCTGATGGATCTCCGGACGCGCACGTGGGATCCGGACCTGCTCGACCTGTTCCACATCCCGCCGGCGATCCTGCCCGAGATCCGCTCGAGCAGCGAGCGGTACGGGGTGACGCGCCGCGACGGGCCCTTTGGTGAGGCGGTCGCCGTCTGCGGCGCGCTCGGCGACCAGCAGGCCGCGCTCGTCGGCCAGGCGTGCTACCGGCCGGGCGACGCGAAGAACACGTACGGGACGGGGTGCTTCCTGCTGCAGCACACCGGCGCGGAGCCGGCGCGCAGCGCCGCCGGCTTGGTCTCCACGGTCGCGTACGCGTTCCCCTCGCAGGTCGCGTACGCGCTGGAGGGCTCGATTGCGATCGCCGGCGCGGCCGTACAGTGGCTGCGCGACGATCTCGGCATCATTCGCACGGCCGGAGAGACGGCCGGCCTGGCCGCGTCGGTCCCCGACACCGGCGGCGCCTACTTCGTGCCCGCGTTCTCCGGGTTGTTCGCGCCGTACTGGGACATGACGGCGCGCGGCGCGATCGTCGGGCTGACGCGGTACGTCACGCGGGCGCACCTCGTGCGCGCCACGCTCGAAGCGATCTGCTACCAGACGCGCGACGTGGTCGACGCGATGCAGCGCGACACCGGCCTGCGCCTCGCGGCGCTGCGCGTGGACGGGGGCGCCTCGCGCAACGACGTGCTGATGCAGCTGCAGGCGGACCTGCTCGGCCTGCCGGTGGTGCGCGCGTCGATCGGGGAGACGACGGCCCTCGGCGCCGCCTATGCCGCCGGACTGGCCGAGGGGGTGTGGGAGTCGCTCGAGGCGGCGGGCCGGTCGTGGGCGGCGGACCGGACGTTCGAGCCGGCCATGCCCGCCGCCGAACGTGAGGAACGGTACGCCGGATGGCGGCGCGCGGTCGAGCGCGCACGCGGATGGGCGAAGGAGGCGAACTCGTGAGCCGGCTGCTCAATCCGTTTGCGCGTCCGGGACGCTGGTACCGGGGCGTGTGGCACTGCCATACCACCGAATCCGACGGCGCGCGCGCCGTCGAAGAGGCGGTCGCCTGGTACGCCGGGCGCGGCTACGACTTTCTCGCCATCACGGACCACAATCGGGTGACCGCCGCGCCGCCGTCCGCGGCCGCCGGCAGTCTCGTCCTCGTCCCCGGGGTCGAGGTGGACGCGGGCCGTACCGGCGCCGGCACCGCGTTTCACATCCTCGGCATCGGCCTGCGCCGGATGATCGACGTGCCGAGAGAATCGGCGGCCCGCCACGCCCTGCCGGCCCAGACGATCGTCGACCGCCTTCGCGCCGCGGGGAGCGTCGTCTTCGTCGCGCATCCCTACTGGAGCGGAGTGGTGGTGGACGACCTCATGCCGCTCCGCGATATCGCGGGGATCGAGGTGTTCAACGCCAACGTCGAGGAAGACATCGGGAAAGGGCACAGCGGCGTCCACTGGGACGACTGTCTCGCCCGCCGGAAACCGCTCCTCGGGGCGGCCAACGACGACACCCACTGGAAGTTCGCCGACCACGGAAAGGCCTGGACAATGCTGCGGGCAGAGACGCTGACGCCCGAGTCGGTGGCGGCGGGTCTGGCCGCGGGGTCCTTCTACGCGTCGACCGGCGTCACGCTCGAGAACGTCACGTTCGACGGCGACACGGCGACGGTGCGCATCGCGGAGCCCGGCGCCCGCGAGGTGCGCTTCGTCTGCGACACGCGGTGGGGCAGCCGGGTGCGGGCGGAAGGGACGCCGCTGCATGAGGCGTCGCACGTGCTGCGGGGACGGGAGGGCTACCTGCGGATCGAGGTCACGGGCGCGGACGGCACGATGGCATGGACGAATCCGCTGTTCGTCGAGCGGTGATCGCGCAGCAGCCACCGGCGGCGTTACCGCCGCGGCCGCGGTCGACGGCCGGCAGGAGACGCATTATCGAGCGCTTTCAACCGCTTGGGCGAACCGGGCGGTGATTGCCTCCGGCATCGTGATCGCGCGGCCGACGACGACGGCCCACGCGCCGGCCCGGCGCGCCGCGGCCGCGGCGTCCGGCGTCTGAATCCGTCCCTCCGCGACGATCGGGACCGAAAGCGCGGCGGCCAGCTCCTCGACGAGCCGCAGATCGGGGCCCGGCATCTGCCGGCTGTGCGGCGTGTAGCCCGCCATCGTCGTCGCGACGACGTCGGCGCCGGCCGCCTCGGCGGCGGCGCCCTCGTCGCGGGTCGAGACGTCGGCCATGACGAGCACGCCGCACTCACGGTGGAGGCGCTCGACGAGCGGCCCGAGCGGCTCCGCGTGCTCCGCCCGTTCGCGCGTCGCCTGCACGGCGACGATGTCGGCGCCGGCCCGCGCCACCGCGTGCCCGGCTTCGAACGTCGGCGTGATGTAGACCGGCGAGCCGGTGCGCTGCTTGAACAGTCCGACGATCGGGACGCGCACCCGGGCCCGCGCGGCCGCCACATCCTCCGGCGAGTCGATCCGCACGCCCGCCGCGCCGCCGAGGACGGCGCACTCCGCGAGCGCCGCGATGATGTCCGGACGCCGGAGCGGACTCGGGGCGGAGGCCTGGCAGGAGACGATCAGGCGGCCGCGCAGCGATTCGAGGAGCGCCGCGCCGTTCACGGAAGACACGGGCCGCTCGCTCAGGGGCGCGCCGGCGCGCCCGCGCGGCGCAACTCCCACGTCGCCGCGAGCAGCGCCAGCACCGGCGGGATCAGCGGCACGCCCGCGGCGCGCATCGCGAGCAGCACGGCCCCGGCGGCCGGTTCGAGTCTCGGCGGCACCAGCACCGCGGACGGCGCGGTGCGTGCGAGCGCGTCCGCGAGGGGACGGAGAATCGTGCGGCCGGCCTCGAACACGCCGCCGACCGGGCCGACGGCCACCGGTCCGTCCGGCCAGCGCAGCTGCGCGATCACGGCGGCCACGAGCCGGGCCAGCGCCGCCGCCGCTTCGTCGATGAGGCGCCGCGCGACCGGGTCGCGCTCCTCCGCCGCGCGCGCCACCACGGGGGACAGCGCCGCGATCTTGGACCGGTCGATCCGTCCTTCGTAGAAGGCCATCGGAATGTCGGTGAGGGGCATGCCCGCCGCCTCGTCCAGGCGCTCGACGAGCATCGTCGGCTCGCCGGTGCCGTCGCGGGCGTGCAGCGCGGCGCGCACGGCGCCGCATCCGATCGCGAACCCGCTGCCTTCGTCGCCGAAAAGGTAGCCCCAGCCGCCGGCACGGGCCTGCCGTCCGTTCGGGTCTTCACCGAACGCCACCGAGCCGGTGCCGGCGATCACGATCACACCGGGACGTCCCGCCAGCGCGCCGGCGCGGGCGATCACCGCGTCGTTCTCGATCAGCACGGCGGCCGCTTTGAGCGTGTCGGTGACGACCTGCGCGAACGCGCGCGCCTGCTCCGTCCCGCGGGTGATCCCGGTCATCCCGAACTGCGCCGCGCGAAACTCCACGGGTCCCAATCCTGCGGCGGCGAGGGTGTGGCCGAGCGCGCCGTCCAGCGCCGCGCGGGCGCGCTCGCGGCCGCCCGGGGCGAGAATGTGATTGCTCGGGCCGGCGTGCCCGATGCCGATGACGGCCCCGTCGCCGGTGGCCACGGCGCAGGCGGTGCCGGACGCGCCGCCGTCGACGCCGAGAAAGTAGTCCATCGGATGCGGCTTCGTGAGAGCCGGAAGTCGGTCCTTTCGATCACGCCCGCCTACGAGATCGCGGCGGCGATCGCCGCCGCGATCTCGGGCCGCAGCGTCAAGATCCCGGTGCGGTCGCGGCCGAGGTGGACGGCGTTCGACAGCAGCACGATCGCCAGGTCTCGCGCCGGATCCACGACGATCGACGTGCCGGTGAAGCCGGTGTGGCCGAACGCGCGCGGCGAGAGCGCGTCGCGCCACCAGCCCTGCTCGCCCGTGAGCGCCCATCCGAGGCCGCGGATCTTCGGCGGCGGCGTCTGCGGCGCCACCGCTTCCCGGACGAGCGCGGGCTCGAGGACGCGGGCGTGCGGTCCGCGGCCGTTCGCCAGCCACATCCGCGCGTATGCGAGGAGGTCGCCGGCCGTGCCGAAGAGGCCCGCATGCCCGGAGACACCGCCCATCGCGTGCGCGTTGCTGTCGTGGACCTCGCCCCAGATAAGGTACCGCCGCCAGGTATGCCGGCGCCCCGCCTCGGCCCACTGCGGATCCTGCGTCATTTGTTGTTCGACCGCGGTGCCGTCTTCGGTCGGTGCGATCGCGCGCAGATCTTCCCCGCCGCCGGCGGCCCCGGCCGCCGGTCCGGCGCCGGGAGCCTGGCCGGTGCCGGCGGCGCGCACCGGCCGGTAGCCCGTGCGCGTCATCTCGAGGGGTTCGTAGAGACGTGTTTTCGCCAGCACGTCGAGCGGCGCGCCGAACGTCCGCCGGACGATTTCGCCGAGCAGCACGAACCCGACGTCGCTGTACGTGACCTGCGCGCCGGGCTGGGCGACGAGCGGTGTCGTCGCCGCGCCGCGCACGACGGCGTCGCCCCCCATCGTTCGCAGGTAGAAGGGAATCCACGCCGGCAGTCCCGACGTGTGCGTGAGCAGATGTTTGATCGTGACGTTGTGATGAGGAGACTCGGGGAGATGGACCGGGACGGGGTCCTCGAGCGCCACCCGGCCTTCCGCCACGGCCTGGAGCACGAGCGGCAGCGTGGCGGTGACCTTGGTGAGCGAGGCGAGATCGTAGACGGTCTCGGGCGTGACCGCGGGCGCTCCCTCGCGCGCCGCGGTGCGGCCGGCCGCGTGGCGCAGGACGACGTCGCCGCGCCAGAGCACCGCGAGCACGGCGCCCGGGTACGCCGCGCCGGCTGCGCCGTCGAGGAGGCGAACGGCCTCGGCGAACCGGCCGGCGCTCATCGGGCCCACAGGGTCACGATCTCATGCCGGCCGGCGGCTCACGCCCGCGGCCGGGAGAGCGGCGGCCACGTCCAGGTGCCGAGGATCGCCGCGTACCTCGCGCCGGTCACGCGGGGCAGGGCGCCGGGCCGGCCCATCAGGCTCGCGTGTCCCAGCAAAGCGAAGGCCAACGCCTCCTTCGCGTCGCTCGGGATGCCGGCGTCGTCGATGCGCCGGACGCGGATGGGCGCGACGGCCTCGGCCAGGCGCTTCATCAGCACCGGGTTATGCGTCCCGCCGCCCGACGCGATCAGCTCGTCGACCGAGTGCGCCGGCGCCACGTAGTGCGCGATGTTCCAGGCGACCGCGTCCGCGGAAAACGCGGTGGCCGTGGCGATCAGATCGTCCTCGGACACGTCGCCCCAGCGCGCGAGCAGCGCGCGAAGGAACGGTTGGCCGTACTGCTCGTGCCCGGCCGTCTTCGGCGGCGCGGCGGTGACGAACGGATCCCGCATCAACTCGGCGAGCACGTCCTTGCGGACGGTGCCGCGCGCCGCGCGCCGTCCGTCGCGATCGAACCGGTCGGCGCCGCCGCTGAAGTGCCGGACCAGCCCGTCGATCACCATGTTGGACGGTCCGCAGTCGAACGCGTAGACGTCGTCGCGCCGGGGATTCGGCGGCAGCACCGTGAAGTTCGCGATGCCGCCGAGGTTCAACGCGATGCGTCCGTGGGCGGCGCCGAGCAGCAGTAGATCGGCGTAGGGGACGAAGGGGGCGGCCTGCCCGCCGGCCGCGATGTCCGCGCCGCGGAAGTCCGCGATCACGGGACGGCCCGTCCGCGCGGCGATGATGGCCGGCTCGGCGATCTGCATCGTGGCGGCGCGCGCCCAGGGGTCGGCCGGGTCGGGCACGCCCACGTGGGCGACCGTCTGGCCGTGTGATGCGATGAGGTCCACGTCGTCGAGCCCCAGGCCCGCGGCCCGCACCACCCCGCGCGCCGCCTCCGCGAACAGTTCCCCGAGCAGATAGGAGAGCGACGCCAGCGACTGTGTGGTCAGCGGCTCGATGACCGCGTGCAGCACGCGGGCGCGGACTTCGTCCGGAAACGGCGACATCGCGAACCCGCGCAGCGCGACCTCGGGGTGGTCGGGGTCCCCGCCCGTCGTGACGTCGGCCAGGGCGGCGGCGATGCCGTCCGCGGAGGTGCCGGAGATCAGACCGACGATGCGCTTGGTGGGCTTCGCGATCAACGCGTCGAGCCAGGGCCATCCCATCAGTTCGCCTCCCCAAGGGCGCGCCGTATCGATCCGCCCGCGCGCTCGAGCCGTTCCGCGGCCGCGTCCGCGTCGAGACCGAGACGGAGCATGACGATCGCCACGGGGACCCGTCCGCCGGCGAGGCCGAGGGCGGCGTCCGCCTGGCCCTCGCCGGTGGAGGCCGCCGCGGCGACGATGCGCGCCGCGCGGCGGCGCAGTTTGACGTTCGTCGCCCGGAGGCCGACCATGAGGTTCCCGTACACCTTGCCGAGCCGCACCATCGCGAGGGTGCTCAGCATGTTGAGGACCAGCTTCTGCGCCGTCCCGGCTTTGAGCCGCGTGCTGCCGCCGACCACCTCCGGCCCGACGAGCGGGACGATGGCGAGGTCGGACGCCGCCTCGAGCGACGACCCCGTGTTGCACGCGATCCCGGCGGTCCACGCCCCGCGCTCGCGGGCCCGGCGCACCGCGGCGACGGTGAACGGCGTCTCGCCGCTCGCGGCGACGCCGACGACCACGTCGGCGGGGCTCACGCCGCGGACGTCCATTTCGCGCGCCCCGGCCGCCGCGTCGTCCTCCGCGCCTTCGACCGCTTCGACCATCGCCGTGAGCCCGCCGGCCAGCACGGCCTGCACCATCTCCGGATCGGTGCCGAAGGTCGGCGGACACTCCGCCGCGTCGAGGGCGGCGATGCGTCCGCTCGTCCCGGCGCCGACGTAGAAGAGCCGCCCCCCGCGCCCGAGCGCCTCGGCGACGCGCGCGACGGCGGTCGCGACCGCCGGCAGCGCGGCGGCGACGGCCTCCGGCACCCGGTGATCTTCCGCGTTCATCAGGCGCGCCTGCTCGAGCACCGGCAGCAGGTCGAGATCCCGCGTCGCGGGGTTGGCGGCTTCGGTGCTGCGCTCATGGGTGGACATCACGAACCCTCCACATGGTCGAATCGGCCGATCTCGACGGCGCCGTCACAGCCGCAGCCGCGGGTCGAGCAGATCCCGCAGTCCGTCCCCGAGCAGGTTGAAGCCGAGCACGATCAGCGCGATCGCCGCGCCGGGCGTGATCGCGGTCCACGGCGCGATCACCATGAACCGGCGGGCCTCGGCCAGCATGTTGCCCCACGACGGCGTCGGCGGCTGGGTGCCGAGGCCGAGGAAGCTCAGCGCCGATTCGGTGAGGATCGCGAAGGACAGGCTGAGCGACGTCTGCACGATGAGCGGCGCGGTGATGTTCGGCAGCACGTGGCTGCGCAGAATGCGGAACGTGCCGGCGCCGAGCGCGCCGGCGGCCTCGACGAACTCGAGGCCGCGGGTCTCGATCGTGCTCGCCCGGATGACCCGCGCGAACTGCGGCGTGTAGACGATGCCGATCGCGACGATGACGTTGCCGACCGCGGTGCCGGCGATCGCCATGATGGCGATCGCGAGCAGCACGGCCGGAAACGCGAAGATCACGTCCATCGCGCGCATCAGCACGTTGTCGAGCACCCCGCCGCGGTAGCCGCCCATGATCCCGGCGAGGCCCCCCGCCGTCAGCGCGAGCGCGACCGAGCCGAACGCGACGGCGAGGGACGAACGCGCGCCGTAGAGCAGCCGCGTCAGCAGGTCGCGTCCGAACTGGTCCGTCCCAAACGGATGCGCCCCGCCGGGCGGCGCCAGCAGCGATTGGGAGTGCATGACGAGCGGATCGTCGGGCGAGAGCCAGGGGGCTCCGACCGCGGCGATGAGATAACTCACGACGATCAGGACGCCGGCCATCGCGAGCGGGGTCCGTACGAGGCGGGCGGCGAACGTCGGCCGGCGCCTCGACGGCGCGGCCTGCCGCCGGGCGGCCGCGGCCTTCGCCAGCGCGGACGTCGAGGCCGGGGTCATCCGTACTTGACCCGCGGATCGACGAACGCGTACGCTACGTCGACGGCGAGATTGACGAGCACGAACAGGAGCGCGATGACGAGCACCACGCCCTGCACGACCGGGTAGTCGCGCTGGTCGATCGCCGCGAGCGCGAGCCGCCCCATGCCGGGCAGCGCGAACACTTCCTCGATGACGACGGTACCCCCGAGCAGGTAGCCGGCCTGGAAGCCGACGACGGTGATGACCGGGATCAACGCGTTGCGCAGCACGTGGCGGTAGAGGACCAGCTGCTCGCGGAGGCCCTTCGCCCGCGCGGTGCGCACGTAGTCCTGTCCCAGGACCTCGAGCAGCGACGAGCGGATGAACCGCATGATCACCGCGGCGAGGGCGATCCCCAGCGAAAACGACGGCAGCAGCATGACGGCGAGATTGCGCAGCGGATCGGTGAAAAACCCCACGTAGATGCCGATCGACGCGATCGATCCGACGTTGCCGAGCGCGAGCAGCATCATCGTCGCGAGCCAGAAGTTCGGGATGCTGAGGCCCGCGAGCCCCCCCAACTGGATCGCCGCGTCGGCGGCCGAGCCGCGCCGCAGCGCCGCGGCGACGCCGACCGGGACGGCGATCACGAGCGCGATCACGAGCGCCAGCAGGGTGATCTCGCCGCTGAGCGGGAGACGCGCCAGGATGTCGGGCAGCACCGCGCGGCTGGTGCGCAGCGACACGCCGAAGTCGCCGCGCAGAAGGTGGCTGATCCAATCGACATACTGCAGCGGCAGCGATTTGTTGAGGCCGAACAGCCGCCGCAGCTCATCCATCTGCGCCGGCGTCATCGCCACCTGCGTGCCGAGAAACATCTGGAGCGCGTTGCCCGGCAGGAGGTGGATGAGCAGAAACACCACGATCGAGACGCCCCACAGGACGGGGATGAGCGTGAGGAGCCGGCCGGCGAGAAAGGCGCTCACTCCGGCCGGCTCCGAAACGCGGCCGCGGGGACGGTGCTACCGCTCGATGGACGCCTGCTCCAGGTAGTTGAGGGCGCCGGTGGGGATGATCCGGAAGCCCTTCACGTACGTCTGCAGCACCTGGGACTCCATCGGCGTGTAGAGGAACACCGCCGGCGCGTCTGTGACCAGGGCGTGCTCCAGATCGTGGTAGATCGGGAGGCGCTCGGCGACGGTCACGTGGACGCGGCCGCGGTCGAGCAGCCGGTCGACGGTGGAGTCCTTGAACAGGAAGTTGTTGACGGCGCCGGTGCTGTAGAACGTCCGGTAGAGGAACCGGTCGGGATCCGGATCGCCGCCGCGCAGCTCCACCATCGTGTCGAAGTCGCGCTTCACCCACTGGTTGATGTACTGACCCCACTCGACGTTCTGAATGTTGGCGTTGAGCCCGGCCGCCTTCAACTGGCTCTGGATCACCTGGGCGACGGCGAGCCCGCCTTCATACGTCGGCGAGACGGTGATGTTGAACGACGCCCCCGCGGCGCCGGCCTCTTGGAGGAGCTGCCGCGCCCGTCCCGGGTTCGGGCGATACTCCGGGAAGTTCGCGACCGGCAGCGCCCACACGCGGTCGGGCGCCGGGATCGGTCCGCTCACGACGCCCATGCCGAACTCGGCCGCGTTGATGATCGCCTGCCGGTCGATCGCGTAGGCGATCGCGTCGCGCACGCGCGAGTCGGTGAACGGCTTGCGCGTCGTGTTGAAGGAGAAGATCCGAAGGTTCAGGCTCGGCGCCTGCTGGACGGCGAGCGTATTCACCCCCATCGCCTGCTTGACGACGCTGCCGTCGGAAATGGTCGCCATGTCGAGGCTGCGCGACCGCAGACCGGCAAGCAGCGACGCCTGCTCCGGGATGACGCGGAAGACGACCTCGTCGACCTTCGGGAGGCCGCGCTTGAAGTAGTGCGGGTTCCGCGTGAGGCGCATGTAATTGTCCGGCACCCACTCCGCCAGCATGAAGGGACCCGTGCCCGCCTCGGTCTTCTGCAGATCGCCCGCGCGCTGGACCGCGGCCTGCTCCACGATCGCGGCGTTGCCCGACGCGAGCCCGGAGAGCAGCGACGCGAGCGGGTACTTCAGGCCCAGGCGCACCGTGTACTTGTCCGGCGCGCTTACGGTGTCGATCACGTCGATGTACGAGCGGCCGGGCGACGCGGTCTTCGGATCGAGAATGCGGTTGATCGTGTAGACGACGTCCGCGCTCGTCATTTCCGCGCCGTCGTGGAACCGCACCCCGTGGCGCAGGTGGAACACGTACGTCCGGCTGTCCGGGTTGTCCCACGACTCGGCGAGGTCGCCGACCACGTGGAGGCCCGCGTCGTACGTGACGAGCTTGTTATATAGAAGGTCGATGCGCCGGAACGACGAGAAGGCCGTGACCTTGTTGGGGTCGAGCCCGATGACTTCCTGATCGACGCCGATCGTCAGCGTCACCTTGCCGGGCGCCGCGCCGGCCCGCAGGACCGGTACGGACACCGCCACGGCGATTGTCAGTAGGAGCCACGCCATCCGCCTCATGTTCATTCCTCGTCACCCCCCGGGGTGTGGTGCCAATCTCCCGGTCGACGCGCGGGGTTACACGGAAGCCGCGCGGATCGGGCCCTGTGTCTTACGGTACAGAATCTCGGTCAGGCCCGGCCCGACATAGTCGGTCAGCTCGCCCACGCGCCGGTAGCCGCGCCGTTCGTAGAAACGGTGCGCCGCGGCGTTGGAGGCGTTAACGAGCAAAAATACATTCGGCCCGCTCCTGAAGATCTCGCTCTCCGCGGCGTCCATCAGGCGGCCGCCGACCCCGCGTCCCTGCGCGTCCGCCGCGACGCCGACGGCCCAGACGTACCCGCTGTGGCCGAACGTGCCGCGCACCAGATACTCGACGAATCCGAGCACGCGCCCCGCGTCTTCGGCCACCTGCACCTGCGCGGCGCCCCGAAGCGCCGCCCGGAACGTCTCCCGCGCCTCGCGGATCGTCACGCCGTACGCCTGCCACAGCGGCAGCCCGGACATGATCGCGGCGCAGGCCTCGACGTCCGCCGGGCCGAGCGGCCGGACCGTCACGACGCCTCCACGCTGCTCAAGTTCTCCGGTGCACGCGAGACCGCCTGCCCGCGTCTCGCGCCCGGGAGGCAGGGTACGCCGCGCGCGCAACCGCAGGAGGCCTTCCGCGCGGGCCGGAACCACTCGACGATGATCGTTTCCGCCGGTACGGTGCTCGCCGCCGACCGCGATCTTACCCCGGGCGTCGTCGTCATCGAAGACGGCCTCATCGCGCGCGTCTCCGCCGAGGCGGCGCCGGCGGGCGCACTGGCGTTTCCCGATGGGACGCTGATCCCCGGTCTGATCGACCTCCAGATCAACGGCGGCGCGGGCGTGGACTGTCTGCGCGCGGGAGCGCCCGCGTACGAGACGCTCGGCCGGTATCTCGCGGCCACGGGCGTGACCGCGTACCTGCCGACGATCGTCAGCGCGCCGCTCGACGAGATGCGGCGGGCCGGCGAGGCGGCCGCGATCGCGATGCGCCGCGGGGGGCCCTGGCCGGAGATCCTCGGCGTGCACTTCGAGGGACCGTACCTCAACCCGCTGCGGCGCGGGGCCCACCGCGCGCAGGACCTGCGAACCCCCCACGCGGACGAGATGGTCGAGCTGGTCCGGCGCCTCGACGGCGCGCTGCGGATCGTGACCCTCGCCCCTGAACTCGAAGGCGCCGAGACGCTCGTGCGATCGCTCACCGCGCAGGGCGTCCTTGTCTCGATCGGCCACACCGACGCGGCGTTCGACGACGTGCAGGCGGCGGCCAAGTGGGGCGCGCGAATGGTGACGCACCTGTTCAACGCGATGCGGGGCATCCATCACCGCGAGCCCGGGGCCGCCGGGGGGGCGCTCGTGACTCCGGCGCTCGCGCTCGGCCTGATCGCCGATCTCGCGCACGTGCATCCCGCGATCCTGTCCCTGGCCGCGCGCGCCGCGGGCATGGGGCGGATCGTGCTCGTGACGGACGCGATCTCGGCGGCGGGGATGGGACGGGGCGCGTTCACGCTCGGCGCGCAGACGGTCGACGTGAAAGACGGCGTGCCGCGCCTTGCGGACGGCACCCTCGCCGGGAGCGTGCTGCAGATGCACCGCGCGGTCTCCAATTTTGCCGCCGCCGCCGGCGTGAGCCGCCGCGACGCGGTCCAGGCCGCCTCGCTCACGCCGGCCAGGCTCCTCGGACTTCACCGCCGCAAGGGCCGCATCGCGCCCGGCATGGACGCGGATCTCGTGGTGCTCGGCCGCGACGGCGAGGTGCTGCTGACCATCGTGCGCGGGGAGATCGCCTACCGGCGGGGCGCCTGAACGCCGACCCGGTCCGCGGCGGCGGTGGGTCAGTTCGAGCTACGCAATCCGCATGACCCGGACGTCAAACGGCTGGGCGTGCGCCGGCAATTCGAACTGGCGCCGCGCCAAGTGGTTCAGGTCTACTCCGGCGGCCGCGCACGTCGCTTCGCTGATCAGAGCTTCGCCGGCGCCGGCCCATGACGAGAGGCGCGCCGTGATGGTCACGTTCTCGCCCAGCGCGGCGATGTCGGTGACCGTACCCTCCGCCCCGGCAACCGTTCCAACGAATGCCGTTCCTGTATGAACGCCGATGCCCAGCGGCAAGAGAGGGCGGCCGACACTGTCATAACCTACAGCGTGCAAAATCGCCCACGCCGCCTCCACCGCCCTGCGGGCATGCGACCGACCCGCGAACAGCGGGAAGTAGAGGCCGACGACTTCGTCGCCGACAAACTTGTCGATGTACGCGTCCGTCCGGATGAGCACGGTGCTCACGGAACCGTAGAACTGTCTCATGGTCCGGGCGAACTCGCTCGCCGGCATGCGGCTGGCCATCGCCGAGGAACCTCTAAGATCCGCAAAGAGCATCGTCAACTCGATCTCGGCACCCCCCGGGTACCGTCGGCAAAAGGCCATTCAGAAGTTACAGAAGCGAGGGTTTCGGCGAAACCGTCCGCGGCCCAGCAGCCGCATCAAGACGGCCGCGGGCCCCTCCAGGGGAGCGAGACAATTCTTGCACCGCTCCGTGGCGGGCACCAGCCTGAATAGGCGCCTCGGCCCATAGTAGGCGATGCTGCCCGTCAGCAGAGACCGCCACAACCACTCGACATTCCGCGGCTTGGGCACCCTACTCACCTCTCCGATTTCTTGGAGCTCTCGACCGCGGTGTGCCTCAAGGTGACGCGATCTCGGAGGGCCCGCGCGGCCGCGTTACCTCCCGGCGAGAGCTCTTATGGTTGAGTCCAGGTCGGCGCCGTTGGCCAGGAAACCGGCCCGGACCAGCGTTCCGTCCCGGGCGATCACCGCCCAGTACGGCTGATAGCTGAAATCGTAGAGCCGAGCCACGTCTCCGTTCGGATCAAACCCAATAGGGAACGTCAACCCGTAGCGGCGGACAAACGCCTGACACGCCTGTCGGCTGCCCATCATTCCGATTCCGACGATCTTGACGCCGGTCTGCTTCGTCCGTTGGTACGCACGCTCCCACCCGGGGGCGTCACCTTGACACATCGTTCACCACGGCGCCCAGAACAGCAGGACGACAGGCGACCCCTTCAAGTCGGCCAGCCTAAGGGTCTTGCCGTCGAGCAGGGTCAGGGTAAACGCCGGTGCCACGATTCTGTGGACCTGTCCGGACGACGGGCCGACGAAGCTGACAGCGAGAAGCACCAGGAGGACGCCGAGCCGGGCTCCTCGCAACGTCGGCGCTGTTGAACCTGCAACATCAGGGCCTTGGCCCTTAGAAGTATTCCCACCGCGACCGCCGGCCCATGCCCCGCCTCTCCGCATCGGTTGTCCCCCCTCGTTAAGCCGCTCTATGGCTTCGTTAGTGACCGCAGGTCAACAATAGAGACAGGCGAGGTTGCGACTCCGCGCAACGCATCGCTCACCACGAACAGAAGTTCCGGCTGAGCCACGGGCGCGGGCGGTGCCCCCATGGCCGCGCCCCGCGTCGAGCCGTTTGTGCCCGATGCAAGAAACGCCGGTGTCGACGGAGGATGCTGTTCGAGCACGCGAATCCGCGACGACGCGCGTGCCGCCGCGATCTCGGAGGGTGTCAGGCCCAAGGCAACGTCGGCGCGACCGTTCTCCACGGCACGGAGCCGAGACGCCGAATCCTTTACGTTTCGGAAAATCACCGGACCCTGGGCAATCGCTCCCCCCCAGTACACAGGGTTCCTGACGAGGACCGCTTCGCGACCGGCTGTGTACCGCTCGAGAATCCAGGGACCCGTTCCCGCGGAGTGGGTGTTGAGCCACGGCGTCGCCGTATCGTTCGTTGCCGCGTCGGTGCCTGCGATGCCTCCGTGAGCCAGCACTGTTCGACCATCGAGCACCGCGAACTGAGGGGAAGTCAGCAAAGGCAGGAAGCCGCCGAACGGTCGGGTGAGGCGAATTCGAACCGTATAGTGCTCCACAGCCCTGACATCGGCAATAACGTCGGCAAGGTGCGAAGGCGGGCCCTTCAAATTCTCAAGTCTCCGACAGCTCCACATCACGTCGTCGGCACTCAGCTCAACACCGGAAGGGAACGACACTCCGTGACGAAGTTCGAACGTATAGACTAAACCGTCCGGGGATATCTTCCAACTCATCGCGAGCTGAGGGACCACTCGCGTGTCATTCCCGTTCTCATAAGTCACCAAGCGATCGTAGACGTTGGCCACCACAGGGAGTGCCGCGGAATCAACGACCCGCGCGGGATCGTAGGTGACGACGTCCGTCATATCTTGGAGGATTACGATCCGGCTGTGTTGCGCCTTGGCAACAACCGCAACAGACACGACCAAGACGGGCAGTAAGATGGCGGCCGCCAACGCGACGTTGACCCGTCGGTCCGCGACGTTCCCGTACACCGCCCCGAGCACCGTTCCCCAACCGAGGTGCGCGATGAGCAATCCCATGATGGCGCCGAGGCCCATCTCGGTGAAGAAGAACCCCGGGGTCGCCGTGGGGGCCATTGTGGGGCTGAGGAGCGGCAGCAGCGGGGCGACGATCACCATCATCACGAGCCACGGCAAGATTCCGAAGACCAGTCCGCGTTGCCACCCTGCGCCGGGCAGCCGGTTCACGAACCGGTAGGCGTACAAGAGCGCGAAGGCGATCCCGGTGACGAAGAGGAGGACCCACCCCAACGCGGCGCTGTTCCAGCCGTACAAGCCGCCCAGCATCCCGGGCACATCTATCTCGGGCAACCCGACGAGGGGAGCCGCGTAGAGAATAAGGGCAAACGCCACCCAGGCCGCTATGCCCGCGAATAACGCTCGCCCAAATTTCGGTTCCTGCATCGACCTCCACCCCCACTGCGATCGACGTGGAGTGACGCAGACCCCGGACAGGTTATCAGACCGGCCTTTACCGGCCTCGTACGCCCCCGTTCTCGCGAGTTTCATCTATTCCTGCTCGGGGCGATTCCGGTGAGTGCACAAGCGACCCGGCTCGAGTCGGTGCGATTGATTCGGAGTTGTTGATGCTCGAAGGCTTCTTTGCGGCGGTTCGGTTGACAACCGGCCCGGCCTCTGATATCAATACGACAATCGCATATCGGTCCGTACGCCGGCCTTGACGCCGGCACGGAGGGAGTGCGCCTAGGGTTCCGCGGCGATGGAGCCGGCAGGACCGAGCGGCGCAGGCGGCCTACGCGGCGCTACACCGTCGGGATAAAAGCCCGAGGGAGGGTTCCTCTTCAGGACCTCTCTCGGGCTTTTTGCATTCCCGAGGGGCGGGGTGCGGGAGCGGATTTCGAGTAGGGAGCCGGCCGGTGGCTGATCTACGCGATCCACGGTTCGAGCACGACGCCTGCGGGACAGGGTTCGTCGCGACCACGGCCGGCCGCAGCCACGCCGTGATCGAACTCGCGCTCGAAGCGGTCGCGCGCCTCACTCACCGCGGGGCGGTCTCCGCCGACGGGAAGACCGGCGACGGCGCCGGCGTGCTCACCCAGATTCCGTACCGGCTGCTGGTCCCGGACCTGTACCGGCTCGGCGTACGGCCTCCGCGGCACGCGGACCTCGGCGTCGCGATGGCATTTCTCCCGCGCGACGTGCGCGCGCAGGCCCGCGCGCGGTCGATCATCGAGGACGTCGCGACCCGGGAAGGGCTCGCCTTTTTCGGCTGGCGCGCGGTGCCCGTGGCGCTGCCGGCCCTCGGCGCGCAGGCCGCGCGCACGCGGCCCGAGATTCAGCAGGCTTTGCTCGGACGGCCCGACCGGCTCGGCGCGGAAGACTTCGAACGCACATTGTACCTGGTGCGCAGGCTGATCGAACGGCGTCTCGACGACGAGGGCGTCGACGGCGCCTACCTCGCCTCGTGCTCGCACCGTACCGTCGTGTACAAAGGCATGTTCGTCGCCCCGCAGCTCGCGCGATTCTATCCGGACCTGCGCGATCCGCGCTACGAGACCGCGCTCGCGCTCTTCCACCAGCGCTACAGCACCAACACGTTTCCCAGCTGGCCGCTGGCGCAGCCGTTCCGCTTTCTCGCCCATAACGGTGAGATCAATACGCTCTCCGGCAATGTGAACTGGATGCGCGCGCGCGAGCGGCAGGCGCGCTCCGCGGTGTGGCGCGAGCGCATGGCCGACCTGCTGCCGGTGATCCAGCCGGGCGGCAGCGACAGCGCGATGCTGGACAACGCCCTCGAGCTCCTCGTCCGGTCCGGCCGGGACCTGCTGCACGCGATGATGATGCTGGTCCCGGAGGCGTGGGAGGGCCACGCCGAGATGCCGGACGACATCCGGGCGTTCTACGACTTCCACGCCGGCCTGGCCGAGCCGTGGGACGGCCCGGCCGCGCTCGCGCTGTCGGACGGCCGGTACGCCGCGGCCGCGCTGGACCGCAACGGCCTGCGGCCGGCGCGGTACGTCGTGACCGATGACGGCCTGGTCATCCTCGCGAGCGAAGCCGGCATCGTGGACGTCGAGCCGTCGCGCGTCGTCGAGAAGGGCCGGCTCGGTCCGGGCCGGATCCTCGCGGTCGACACCGCGGCGGGCCGCATCCTCACGGACGCCATGATCAAGGGCGAAGCGGCCGCCGGCCGCCCCTACGCCGCGTGGCTGGCGCACGAACGCGTGCGTCCGGCCCCGGCCGGCGAGGCCCCGGCGGCGGCCGAGAGGACGGCCGCTCCGCCGGACGCTCTCGCCCGCCGCATGGTCCTGTTCGGCTACACGCGCGAGGAGGTCCAGCGCATCCTCGCCCCGATGCTGGCCGACGCGAAGGATCCGGTCGGCTCGATGGGCGACGACACGCCGCTCGCGGTGCTCGGGGCGCGGCCGCGGCTCGTCGCCCACTACCTGAAGCAGCGCTTCGCCCAGGTCACCAACCCGCCCATCGATCCGCTGCGCGAGCGGCTCGTCATGTCGCTGCGCACGCTGCTCGGCGCGCGGCCGAGCCTGCTCGCGGAGGGGCCGGAGCACGCGCGGCTCGTCGAGCTGCCGAGTCCCGTGCTCTCGCCGTCCGACCTCGCGTCCCTCGCCGCGCTCGGCGATGCCTTTCGGCTGCGCACCCTCGACGCGGTCTTCCCCGCGGCGGAGGGGGCGGAAGGCCTCGAGCGCGCGCTCGTGCGTCTGTGCGATGAGGCGGTCTATCAGGTGGAGGAGGGCGCGGGCCTGCTCGTCGTGAGCGACCGCCGCGCCGACGCGGCCTGCGCGCCGATCCCGCCGGTGCTCGCGGTCGGCGCCGTGCATCAGACGCTGATCCGCCGCGGGATGCGGATGCGCGCGAGTCTCATCGCCGAGACGGACGAGGCTCGCGACGTCCATCACCTGGCCCTCCTGATCGGGTACGGCGCGAGCGCCGTGTGCCCGCGCCTCGCCTACGACGTCGTCGCCGACGAGGGCCGCCGGCACGGCCTGGCCCCCGACGCGGCGCTCCGCCGCTACCGCGGGGCGCTCGAAGCGGGGCTGCTCAAGATCATGTCCAAGATGGGCATCTCGACGATCAGCAGCTACCACGGCGCCGGCATCTTCGAAGCGGTCGGCCTCGCGCACACGCTGGTCGAGTTCTCGCTCACCGGGACGCCCACGCGGATCGGGGGCATCGGGCTGGCCGAGATCGCCGAAGACACGCTGGCCCGCCACCGCCTGGCGCACCGGACCGGCGAGCCGCCCGCGCTCGCGGATCCGGGGGCGTTCCGCTTCCGCAAGGGCGGCGACTACCACGCCTTTCATCCGAACGTGCTGCGCACGCTGCACCGGGCGTCCCTCGAGGGCGGCGGCGGCGACTACCTCGCCTACGCCTGGGAAGTCACGCACCGTCCCCCGACCGCGCTGCGCGATCTCCTGGAGTTTTGCGGCCGCACGCCCATCGACGTCGAGGACGTCGAGCCGGCCCCGTCGATCGTGCGCCGCTTCATCATCTCCTCGATGTCCCACGGCTCGCTCAGCCGTGAGGCGCACGAGACGCTCGCCGTCGCGATGAACCGCCTCGGCGCGCGCAGCGCGAGCGGCGAGGGCGGGGAGGACCCCGCGCGCTACGCGCCGCGTCCGAACGGCGACTCCGCCAACTCCGCGATCAAGCAGATCGCGTCCGGCCGCTTCGGCGTCACCGCGGCGTACCTCGCCTCCGCGCAGGAACTCGAGATCAAGATGGCGCAGGGGAGCAAGCCCGGCGAGGGCGGCCAGATTCCCGGGACCAAGGTGAGCGAGGAGATCGCGCGGATCCGCCGCTCGCAGCCCGGCGTCACGCTCATCTCGCCGCCGCCGCACCACGACATCTACAGCATCGAGGACCTCGCGCAGCTCATCTACGATCTCAAGCAGGGGAACCCGAGCGCGCGCGTGTCGGTGAAGCTCGTCAGCGAGGCCGGCGTCGGGACGATCGCCGCCGGCGTGGCGAAGGCGTACGCCGACACGGTGCACATCGCCGGCGCGGACGGGGGCACCGGCGCTTCGCCGCTCGACTCGATCAAGAACGCCGGGGTGCCGTGGGAACTGGGCCTCGCCGAGACCCAGCAGACCCTCGTCGCCAACAACCTGCGGGGCCGGGTGCGCGTGCGGGTCGACGGCGGGCTCAAGACCGGCCGCGACGTCGTCGTCGCCGCGATGCTCGGCGCGGAGGAGTTCGGGTTCGCGAGCGCCGCGGTGGTCGCGCTCGGCTGCGTGATGGCGCGGCAGTGCCACCTCAACACCTGTCCGGTCGGCATCGCCACGCAGCGCGAAGATCTGCGCGCAAAGTTCCCCGGGACGCCGGAGCGCGTGATCAATTTCATGGTCGGGGTCGCGGACGAGGTGCGCGGGATTCTCGCGTCGCTCGGGTTCCGGTCGCTCGACGAGATCGTCGGCCGGCCGGATCTGCTGCGGATGCGCGGGGAAATGCCGGCAGGACGAGCGCGCCGCCTCACGCTCGAGCGGATCCTCGCCGACCCCGATCCCTCCGGGACGCGGGCCCGCCGCGCGCGCCAGGACCGCAACGACCGTCCCGGGACGCCCTATGACGATCACATCCTGCTCGAGATCCGCGATGCGATTCTGGAAGGCCGGCCGGTCGACCGCGCCTTCCGGATCGCGAACGGCGACCGCGCGGTCGGGGGCCGCATCGCCGCCGCGATTGCCCGGCGGTACGGCGACGCCGGGCTGCCCGACGGCACCGTCACCCTGCGGTTTGAGGGGACGGCCGGCCAATCGTTCGGCGCGTGGTGCGTCCCGGGGATGCGCCTTCTGCTCGCGGGTGAAGCCAACGACTACGTCGGAAAGGGGATGACCGGCGGCACGCTGGTGATCCGGCCCCCGGACGCGCTGCTGCCCGTCTCGCACCGGCACGCGATCGTCGGCAATACCGTGTTGTACGGAGCCACAGGCGGGCGGCTCTTCGCCGCCGGCCGCGCCGGCGAGCGGTTCGCCGTCCGCAACAGCGGCGCCGTCGCCGTGGTCGAAGGGACCGGCGATCACGGCTGCGAGTACATGACCGGCGGCACGGTTGTGGTGCTCGGCGAGACGGGCCGGAACTTCGGCGCCGGGATGACGGGCGGCACCGCCTTCGTGCTCGACGCGGACGGCCGCTTCCTCCACCGCTTCCACCCCGCGTTCGTCGCGGCGCGGCGGGTGGACGGCGGGGACGACGCGGTCCGGCTGCGCGCCCTCGTGCAGGCGCACGCGGACGCGACGGGCAGCGGGCGCGCGCGGACGATTCTCGACGAGTGGGACGCTTGGCTGCCGAAGTTCTGGAAGCTCCTGCCGAAGGACGCGCCCGCCGCCGCACCCGACCCGCGGCCGGCCGCCGCCCCGGCCGGAACGATCACGCCCGCGGTCTAGGCGCCCGGACCGAAGACATCAGCGTTGCCCGGCGAGGGTTTTCTTCAAGAAATACTTCTTGTGCCGAATTGGGTATCCGGCGAGCACGCCGATTTCCTCGTACCCGAGTTTCTTGTAGAAGTCGGGCGCCTGGAAACTGTGGGTCGCGAGCATGGCGACGTGGCAACCTCTGGCGGATGCCTCCCGTTCGGCGGCGGACAGCAATTTCGATCCGAGCCCTCTGCCGCGGTCGCCTTCGCGTACCCACAGCAGCTGTACGTCCAGGCATCCACCCCACGTGTAGGCGTACAGCCCGGCGATCAACTCCGCGGATGAATCGCGCAAAAAGATCGCCAGTTCTTCGAAGTCGCGGATCTTCGTCTCATCCATGTTGAAGGTGTCGATGCGGTCCTTCAGCAAATCCACCTGCCGTCCGTCCGGGTGAGTGTCGATCGTGAATTGAGTCTCGTCCACAACAGGCCCCCTCGAACACCCAGTCCCCGGATTTTCGCCCCGGCAGGGGCCGCTTCCGGCATCGCAGAACACGGCCCCGTGCCCGCTCCGCTGTCGCCGCTGCAGTTTTTCCGCCGCGCCGCCGACGTCTACGGGGATCGCCCGGCCGTCGCGGACGGAGCCGAACGGTACACCTACGCGGTGTTCGCCGACCGCTGCCTGCGGCTGGCCGCCGCGCTGCGGGAGATCGGCCTCGGGCCGGGCGACCGCGCCGCGGTGCTCGCGCCGAACACCCACCGGGCGCTCGAATGCTACACCGCCGTGCCGCTGGCCGGCGGCGTGCTCGTGCCGCTGAACACCCGTCTCGGCGCCGCCGACTACCGGCACATCGCCGGCCACGCGGGCTGCCGCGTGCTGCTCGCCGATCCGGCGTTTGCCGATCTGGCCGGTTCGCTGCGGGACGACTTCGGCCTGCGCGTGGTGACGCTGGACGACAACGCGGGCGCGGGGACGGCGGGCGGCGGGGGCGCGGTGAGCGTCGAGGATCTGATCGCCGGCGCGCCGTCCGGACGAAGCGGCCGCCTGCTGGACGGCGTCGACACGCTCGACGAGAACGCGCCGATCAGCATCAACTACACGAGCGGGACGTCGGGGCACGCGAAGGGCGTGATCATGACGCACCGGATGACCGCCCTCAACGTGCTCGACGTCCTGGTTCACGCGCGGCTCGGCGGCGACGACGTGTATCTGCACACGCTGCCGATGTTTCACGTCAACGGCTGGGGCGGCGTGTGGGCCGTTACCGCCGCGGGCGCGCGGCACGTCTGCCTCCCCCACGTGGATCCGCCGGCGATCGTGCGCCTGATCGAGGCCGAGGGCGTGACCGTGGCCTTCGCCGCGCCGACCGTGCTGGTGATGCTCGGGGGCGATCCGAGCACGCAGGGATGGCGGCCGCGGCAGCGCGTGCGCTGGTACGTCGGCGGCGCGCCGCCGCCGGCCGCGCTCATCAAACGCTGCGAAGAAGAGCTCGGGTTCGAGATCGTGCACGTCTACGGACTCACGGAGACCGGGCCGTGGCTGACCGTGTGCGAGTGGCGCGCGGCGTGGGACGACCGGCCGCTCGCCGAGCGCGCGGCGCTCAAGGCGCGGCAGGGGATCGGGCAGATCGCGGCCGGACGGGTGCGGATCGTGCGTGACGATCTCGCGGACGTGGCGCGCGATGGCGTCGAGATCGGCGAGATCGTCGTCCGCGGCCCGACCGTCACCGCCGGATACTACCGCGACCCCGAGGCGACCGCCGCGGCCACCGCGGGGGGCTGGTTCCACACGGGCGATCTCGCGGTGGTGCACCCCGACGGCTACGCGCAGATCGTGGATCGCAAGAAAGACCTGATCATCAGCGGCGGCGAGAACATCTCGTCGGTGGAGGTGGAGGGCGTCCTCTATCAGCACCCCGCCGTCCTCGAGGCCGCGGTCGTCGCGAGCCCCGATCCGGTCTGGGGCGAAGTGCCGCGGGCCTGCGTGGTGCTGCGCTCCGGCGCCCGCGCCACGGCCGGCGAGTTGATCGCCTTTTGCCGCGAACGCCTGGCCCACTTCAAGGCGCCCAAGGCCGTCGAGTTCGTGGACGCACTGCCGAAGACGGCGACGGGAAAGATCCAGAAATATCTGCTGCGAACCCGCGCGGACGCCGCGGAGGCGCCCGCGCCGTCCGCGCAGGGCCGGCGCGCGCCGGACAGGGCAGGAGGCCGCGACGCGGCCGGAGGTCCTGCGTCAGACAGGGGAGGCGACGATGCCATTGCGTAGCCCGGACGAGTTTCTGGCCAGCCTCCGCGACGGACGCCGCGTCGTCTACCGCGGCGAGCGGGTCGACGACGTCACGGCCCATCCGCACCTCGGGCGCGGCGCGCGCCACGTGGCGATCGATTTCCGCCTCGCGCACGCGCGTCCGGGCGACGATCTGCTCACCGTGCCGGCGCCGGACGGCGAGCCGATGAGCCGGTACTTCGCGATTCCGCGCGCCCCGGGCGATCTGCTGCGCCGCCGCGATCTGATCGAGCACGTCACCCGCGAGGCGCGGTCGTTCGTCCCGCTGATCAAGGAGATCGGCACGGACGCCCTGTTCGCGTTGATGATCGTGGCCGGCCGGCTCGACCGCGAGGCGGGCACGACGTACGCGAAGCGCGTCCGCGCGCTCTACGAGCACTGCCGCGACGGTGATCTCGCGATGGCCGTCGCCCAGACGGACGCGAAGGGCGACCGGGCCCGCCGGCCGTCCGAGCAGCCGGAGCCCGACGCCTACGTCCGGCGCGTCCGCGAGACGCGGGACGGCGTGATCGTCCGCGGCGTGAAGGCGCACACCACGAACGCCGTTTTCGCCAACGAGATCGTGGTCGTGCCGACGCGGGCGATGGCGGAGGCCGACGCCGACTACGCGGTCGCGTTCGCGGTGCCGGCGGACACGCCGGGCGTCACCATAATCGCGAGCGCGCGCGGCTTCGGGGCCACGAGCGAATTCGACAACCCGCTCAGCAGCCGGTACAGTCTGACGGAGTCGCTGACCGTCTTCGACGACGTCCTGGTGCCCTGGGACCGCGTCTTTCTCTGCGGCGAGTGGCGCGCCGCGGGGGCGCTCGCGCGGACGTTCGTGGAGTTCCACCGGTTCACCGCGGTGTCGTACAAGACCCCGCTGCTCGAGCTGCTGCTCGGCGGGGCGGCGCTTATCGCCGACTACCACGGGCTGCTCAAGGCATCGCACGTCCGCGACAAACTCGCGCACCTCTCCTTGTATCTGCAGACGACGCGCGGGCTCGGCACCGCCGCGGCGGTGGGTGCGCGCGACGTCGACGGCATCGCCGTGCCCGACGTGGCGCTGACCAACGCCGCCAAGTACTACTTCGCACGCGGCTACCACGACGCGGTGCGCGACGTTCAGGATCTCGCCGGCGGCCTGCTCGTCACCGGCCCGATGGAGGAAGATTGGATGCGCCCGGAGGTGCGGCGGCTCTTCGACCGCGCGCTCGGCGGCCGGGAAGGCGTCGGCGCCGAGGAGCGGCTCCGCGTCATCAATCTCCTCCGCGACCTCGTCGCCTCCGATCTCGGCGGCTACCTCGAGGTGCTCGCGATTCACGCCGAGGGGTCGCTCGAGACGCAGAAGCTCACCGTCCTGCAGGACGCGGAGATCGACCGCGTGAAGCGCCTTGCCGCGTCGGCGGCCGGCGTGGACGAGGTCCGCTGAGCGAACGTGGTATCTTACTAGTAATGCGGCGGGCGGACGGAGCGGACCCTGAATGAACGCGTACGAGAACCTGGCGCGCTTCTTTGGGGGTGAAGAGGAGGTTGTTGCCGCCTATCTCTACGGGCAGCCGGCGGTGGAGCGCACGTGGCCCGACTCCGACATCGAGGTCGGGCTCGTGTTTCGAGAGAGCGTCGACGCCGACGCGGTGACCGAGTACCTCGAGGGGCTCGGCACCGGCAACCCCCTCGGCGACGCGCCCGGCGTGCTCATGCCGTTTGCGCTCAGCTCGCACATTCTTCCGGTCGTCTACGAAGTACTGACCTGGGGCCGCCTGGTCGCGGACAACGACGCGGAGGCGCGCGAGGCCTTCGGCAGGCAGATGGCGGCGCGTCTCGAGCAGGAGCGGCCGCGGCTCCTCGAAGAGGCCCACGAGACCATCATGAAGGCGCGGGGCTTTGGCGCCTCGGCCGACGAGGCCGTCCGCACGGGCGGCCAGATCGCGCGCGCGCTCGACCCGATCCGCATCGGCTGGCGGCTCGCGCGGGTGCTCACGTCGGTGCCGATTCTCGAGATGTTCAGCCGCGACGTCGAGGCGGTGGCGCGCGACGCCGAGCGCGTCGCGCAGCTCGTCGGCGTGTTCAGCAACGCCAGCGGCGCCGCGACGGGCATCGCGAAGGCGATGCTGATGACGTACGGGATCCCGCGGCCGTCCCGGCGGTGGGAGGTGTTCCTGCCGCTGGCCGACATCGGCATGATCTCGACGGAGCTCGCGCTGCATCTGGCGGCGATGCTGGAGACGCGCTGGACGCTGCTGACCGGCAGCGGCCTCGCGTCGCCGGAGCGCGTCATCACCCTGATTCGCAGCTACCTGCCGCCGATCATCGCCTTTGCGAGGCGCGCATCGTGGGCCACCGAGCTACCCGGGCTCGTCGCGACGCAGCGGCTGCATTGACCGCGCCGGACCTGCTCGGCGGCCGCTACGAGCTGCAGCAGCCGCTCGGCAGCGGCGGCATGGCCGCGGTATACCGCGCCTGGGACCGGCAGGGCGGCCGGCCCTGCGCCGTCAAGGTGCTGGCCGACGTACTGGCGCGCGACGACGCCTTCCGGCGGCGGTTCCGCCACGAGGCCGCCTCCGCCGGCGGTCTCACGCATCCGCGTATCGTCACGGTGTACGGCTGGGGCCAGGACGGCCTCCGCCAGTTCATCGCGATGGAGTACGTGGGCGGCGGCACCCTGCAGGAGCGCCTGCAGCGGGACGGACGGATGTCCGAAGTCGAGGCGCTGGCGATCGCGGCCGAGGTGGCCGACGCGCTCGCCTACGCGCACGGGCGCCACGTCGTCCACCGCGATATCAAGCCGCACAATATCCTGCTGACGGAGGACGGCCACGTCAAGGTCGCCGACTTCGGCATCGCGCTCACGCTGGACGCGACGTCCCTCACGCGTACGGGCACGGTGATGGGCTCGGCGCCTTATCTTTCGCCCGAGCAGGCGAAGGGCGATGCGGCAGGTCCGGCGTCGGACCAATACGCGCTCGGCATCGTGCTCTACGAGATGCTGGCGGGCCGCGTCCCGTTCTCGGGCGAGGCCCCGGTTGCCGTGGCGCTTAAGCACCTGCACGAAGCGCCGCGCAGCCTTCGCGACCTGCGGCCGGACGTCTCGCCCGGGGCGGCCGCGCTCGTCGATCGGCTGCTGGCCAAGGAGCCGCGGGACCGTTACCCGGACTCCGCCGCGCTCGCCGTGGAGCTCCACCGGCTGGCCGGCGCCGGTGTCACGGCGGCCGGCCCCCGCGCCGCCGGCGCCGCCGCGCGATCGGCCGGCGCCGCGGCGACGGACTTCACGGCGCAGATCGGCGCCGACGCCGGTCCGGTCGGTGCGACAGTGCCGCTCGACGGACTGGCCGCCGCCGGCGCGCACACGGCCCCGGCGGCTCCGCCGGGATCGTCGACGGACGGCGCAGAGGCGCAATTCGCGAGCCCGGCCGAGTCGACTGCGGCGCTCCGCGATCTCGATCATCTCGGCAAGACCTCGTCGCTCCCCGCCGTCCCATCGCCCCGGCCCGACGCGGTGTCGGGCACCGCGCATCTGCGGCTGCCGGGACCGCGTCGCGCCAAGCTGGTCTCCGTGCGGCTTGCGGTTGCCGCGGTGTCCGTTGCTCTCGGCCTCACGATTCTCGCCGCGGCCTACCGCACCGCGTGGCTCGCCGCGCACGTCGCGACGCCCAATCTGATCGGCCGGACGGTCGCGGACGCCGGGTCGACCGCGCAGGGACTCCGGCTCGGGTTGGCCGTGGCGGGCAAGCGCCAGGATCCCAAGGCGCCCTTCGGCGTGGTGGTGGCACAGGATCCGGCGCCCGGCACAGACGTCGCGAAAGGCACCGTCATCAACCTGACCGTCAGCGAAGGGTCCGGCTCGGTGCCCGATCTCCGAGGCCAAACCATCCAGCAGGCCGAGGGCATGCTCGAACGCGTCGGCCTGCGGCTGGGACAGGTCAGCTACACGTTCGACGATCAAGTCACGTCCGGGCGGATCATCTACCAGTTCCAGCTGCCGGGAGCGCAGCTTGGGCCCAACGCGGGCGTCGACGTCCTCGTCAGCCAGGGCGCGCCGCCGTTTCCGTTCGGTCCCGGGCCGCTCGGACCGCCGGGCCGCGGGGGACCGAAGGGGGCGGGCGATCATGAGCACGGGCATTAGCCATTGACCATGAGGGTGCGACGATCGTCGAGGAGGGCGACGTGGCCGATCCGCTGACCGTGACGGTACAGCCGACACCGAACGTCAACGCGCTCAAGTTTGTCGTGAACCGCCGCGTGACCGAGGGGCGCAGCCAGACGTTCACCGACGCCGCCACCGCCGCGGCGCCGCTCGCGCGCGACCTGCTCGGGATCGGGGGCGTGCGCCAAGTGTTCTTCCTCAACGATTTCATCACCGTGACCCGCACGGAGGGCACCGACTGGGACGTGGTTGTGCCGCGCGCGGAGTCATTGATCCGGCAGCACATCGCCTGACGGCCTGGAGCCGTGCGGCGCGCCGCCTTCGAGCGCCTCGTCGCCCAAGCCCTCGACGGGCTCCCCAAGCGCTTCGCCGAGCGCCTCCGGAACATCGCGGTGATCGTCGAGGCGCGTCCGTCGCGCGAGATCGCGGCCGAGCTGGGCGGTGACATCCTCGGGCTGTATCAGGGCGTCAGCGAGCTCGAGCAGTCGCCGATGGCGGCGTACGAGCTGCCCGAGATCGTCGTGATCTATCAGCAGAACATCGAGGCGATATGCCGGAGCGACGCGGAGATCGTCGAGGAGGTTCGCAAGACCGTCGTGCACGAGATCGGCCATCACTTCGGCCTGAGCGACGCGGAAATGGAAGAATGGGGCTAGGCATGTTGACAGGGCCGGAGGCGGGGCCTATACTGCGCCTGGGGAGACTGACCAGTCAGTCTGGGGGGAAAAATGGCGACAGCGGTAGAGCGGTTGAGCAAAACGCCGCAACGAGAAGATACGCGCAGAAAAATCCTCGATTCCGCTGCACAGGTATTCGCCAGTAAAGGTTTCTACGGATCGGTCGTCGACGATATCGTCAAAGCATCCGGCACCTCAAAAGGTGCCGTTTATTTTTACTTCGAGAGCAAAGAACAGATCTTCTTTTCGCTCGTCGAGGACTACGTCACCACCTTGGCCCAGGAGATGCATCTCGCGGTGCAGCGCGGCCGCGGGCTCATCGGCCAGGTGGAAGCCACGGTGGCGACGCTCGTGCGCAGCTTCCATGCGCATCCGGCGCTGGCGCGGATCGTGCTGCTGGACTGGCCGATGACCGGCGCAGAGTTTCAGGGAAAGCGCATCGCGCTGAAGGGCATGCTGGTGGAAGTGCTGCGCGGCTACCTTGACCGGGCGGTTGAGGATGGCCGGATCGACGCGCAGGACACGGAACTGGCCGCGTATGTGTGGATCGGCGCGATCGGCGAGGTCGTCGTGCGCTGGCTCAACACCGGACGGCCCGCGCCGCTCGAAGACGTCATCGTCCCGCTGACGCGCCTCTTGCTCAGCAGCGTCGGCCTCGTGCCCACCGCCTCGCCGGCCACGTGACGCCGGAGAAACCGGCGCAGCCGCGGACGGAAGTCCGCCGGAACTCCGACGCGGACCCGCGCGCCCGCACGTGGGCGCGGCTCGTCCAGGCGGCATTTCTGCGCGGCGATTTCGTGCTGAGCTCCGGCCGCCGCAGCTCCTTCTACATCGACAAGTATTTGTTCGAGACCGACCCGCAGCTGCTCCGCGAAATCGCGCGCCTCTTGGCCGGGAGGCTGCCTCCCGGCACGACTCGCCTCATCGGCCCCGCGCTCGGCGGCGTGCCGCTGGCCACCGCGCTCGCGCTCGAGACGGGACTGCCGTTCGCGATCGTGCGTCCCGGGGCGAAGGAGTACGGCACCGCCAAGATGATCGAGGGCCGGGTGGACAAAGGCGACCGCGCCGTCGTGCTCGAGGACGTGGTCACGACCGGCGCCCAGGCCGTCCGCGCCGCGAGGGCGGTGGAGTCCGCCGGCGCGCAGGTGCTCGCGATCCTCGCCGTGATCGACCGGCATGAAGGCGGGCGCGAGGGCGTGGAGAGCGCGGGATTTCGCTTCGACGTCCTATACGACATGTCCGAGTGGCGCGTTTGATCCTCGCCGTGTGACGCCGGCGGCGTCGTGACCGCCTTGCGCGCCCGCTCCCGCACGACTGCCGCGAGCACGAGAATCACGAGGATCACGAAGCCCACGACCATCAACTCGATGAGCGTCACGCCCCGTTCGTGGCGAAGCCGGACGATGCGCGCGAACACGTCAGGCGATGGCCATCGGACGCACCGGGGAGCCCGTCGCGCCGACGAACTTGAGCGGCGCGCAGACGAAGAGAAACGTCGAGCGGCGGTCGCGGCTGAGCTCTTCGAGGTTGAGGTTCTCGATGATCGGAATGCCGCGTCGCGCGATGAGATGGAGGTGCGCGAACAGATGCCCGCCGGTTTCCGGATCGCGCTCCTCCGTCTCGTCCCAGGTCATGTTGTCGCAGGCCGCGCAGGCGACGCGGTGGTCGGCCGCCCACTCGCTGCCGCTCCGTCCGACCCCGGCGGCGGCGAGATACGCCGGGGCGTCGTTCCACAACCCGCCGTAGCCGGTCCGGACAAGCAGGGCGTCTCCGGCCTGCACCGTGACACCCGCGCGGTGCGCCGCGGATTCGAGGTCATCGGCCGTGATCCGGTAGTGCGGCGGCAGCGGCTCGCGTCCCAGTTTGTGCGCCAGGGTTGCGCAGACGTCGAGCAGCACCCCGCGCGCGACGATCGGCGCCATCGTCTCGATCCCGTGCACGGTGAACCCGCGCGGCGTCTCCACGCGCGGCGTGATCTTCACGTCCCCATAGAGGCACAGGGCGGCGGCCTGATGGGAGAGGGCGTCGATGTGCGTCCCGGTGTGCTCCATCAAAACCATCATGCCGGAGGCGCCGCTTCGGGGCCCCTCCCGTTCGGGGTCGTAGGTGTCTTCGTGCCGGCGGTGCAGCTGGAAGAAGTAGCCGGGCCGGTGCGCCTCGTGCACCGGCATGGCGGCCGTCCGGGGCTGCTCGAGGTCGTAGATCTTGCGTCCGATCACCGTCCGGACCAGGGCCTCCACGTCGTCGTGCGCGGGCATAGGAATCCACCTCCCGGGGAGCGTTGCGCTTACGGTGCGCGTAGTGGTTCGGCACGGACATCCAGGGTCCCGGGCCGTTTGGGGTCAGTCTTGGTGGCCTGGAAATTGGCATGCTGCCGTAGTATAGTAGGCAGTGGAAACATGACTAAACTAGTCGAGAATCCGGCACCCCTGTTCCAAGGCCTCGCGGCGGAGCGGCGGCGCCGGCCGGGAGGGGCCCATTGAGCACCGAGCTCGTCATCAAGGATCTATGGGCACAGGTTGAGGACAAGGTTATTCTAAAGGGCGCGTCGCTGACCGTCGGGTCGGGCGAGATCCACGCGCTGATGGGCCCCAACGGTTCCGGCAAGAGCACTCTCGCCAACGTCCTGATGGGCAACCCGTTTTACCAAGTGCAGCGCGGCGAGGTCCTCTACAAGGGCGAAGACCTGCTCGCGATGGCTCCGGACGAGCGCGCCCGGAGGGGCCTCTTCATCGCGTTCCAGTACCCGGTGAGCATCCCCGGCGTCACGATGGCGAGCTTCCTCCGGACCGCGGTGAGCGCCAGGCGCGGGCTCGACAAGGACAAGCTGATGGGCCTGGTCGAGTTTCAGAAGCTTATCAAGGCCAAGGTCGAGGAATTGCAGGTCGATCCGGCGATCCTCGGCCGCTACGTCAACGAGGGCTTCAGCGGCGGCGAGAAGAAGCGCGCCGAGATCCTCCAGATGGCGATGCTCGAACCCGAGATCGCGATCATGGACGAAACCGACTCGGGCCTCGACGTCGACGCGGTCAAGATCGTCGCCGCGGGCGTGAACCGGATGCACGAGCTGTCGGGCGGCAAGATGGGCGTGCTCCTGATCACGCACTACCCGCGGATCCTCAAATACATCCGGCCGACCCGCGTGCACGTGATGTTCGACGGACGGATCGTCACCTCGGGCACCGAGGAGCTGGCCGACGAGCTGGACCGGATCGGCTACGACGGGATCCGGGCGCAGTACGAGAAAGTCGCCGCGGAGGTCGCCGGCGAAGGCGAGATCCGCAGCGCCGGCAAAGTCTTTTGGGTCAAGCACTAGGAGAGAGGAGAGACGCGATGGCCGTCTCCAACCCGCTGGGCATCGATCTCGACCAGTACAAATTCGGATTCCACGATCCCGAGGACAAGTACGCGTTCAAGTCCCGCAAGGGCCTCGACCGCGAGATCGTGGAGACGATGTCGCACATGAAGAGCGAGCCCGAATGGATGCGGGCGGTGCGGCTCCACTCGCTCGGCGTCTTCGAGAAAAAGCCGAACCCGACGTGGGGCGGCAACGTCGGCGAGATCGACTTCAATGACATCTACTACTACGTCAAGCCCGCGGAGAACCAGGGCAAGACGTGGGACGAGGTCCCCGCGGACATCAAGAAGACCTTCGACCGCCTCGGCATCCCGGAGGCGGAGAAGAAGTACCTGGCCGGCGTCGGCGCCCAGTACGAGAGCGAGGTCGTCTACCACAGCCTGCGCGAGGAGTGGACGAAGCAGGGCGTGATCTTCCTCGACATGGACTCCGGCCTCAGGGAACATCCGGACATCGTCAAGGAGTACTTCGGGACGGTCATCCCGCCCGAGGACAACAAGTTTTCGGCGCTCAACAGCGCGGTGTGGAGCGGCGGGTCGTTCGTCTACGTGCCCGCGGGCGTCCACGTCACGGTCCCGCTGCAGGCGTACTTCCGGATCAACGCGCAGAACATGGGCCAGTTCGAGCGGACGCTCATCATCGCGGAACCCGGCTCGTACGTGCACTACGTGGAGGGCTGCACCGCCCCGACGTACTCGAGCGACTCGCTGCACAGCGCGGTCGTCGAGATCATCGTCAAGGAAGGCGCCCGCGTCCGCTACACGACGATCCAGAACTGGTCCAAGAACGTCTACAACCTCGTGACGAAGCGCGCCGTCGCCTACCGCGACGCCACGATGGAGTGGGTCGACGGCAACCTCGGCAGCAAGCTGACGATGAAGTACCCGAGCGTGTACATGCTGGAGCCCGGTGCCCGGGGCGAGATTCTGTCGATCGCGTTCGCCGGCGAGGGGCAGCACCAGGATCCGGGCGGCAAGGTGATCCATGCCGCGCCGCACACGCAGTCGTCGGTCGTGAGCAAGTCGATCAGCAAGTCCGGCGGCCGCGCCGGATACCGCGGGCTCGTGAAGGTCTACCCGGGCGCCCACGGCAGCAAGTGCGCGGTGCGGTGCGATGCGCTGATCCTCGACGACAAGTCCCGCTCGGACACGTACCCGACGATGGAGATCGACGAGACGGACGTGCAGGTGACGCACGAGGCGACCGTTTCCAAGGTCTCGGACGAGCAGCTGTTCTACCTGATGAGCCGCGGCGTGAACCAGGACGAGGCGATGAACATGATCGTCCGCGGCTTCATCGAGCCGATCTCCCGGGAGCTCCCGATGGAGTACAGCGTGGAGCTCAACCGGCTGATCGCGATGGAGATGGAAGGGTCGGTCGGCTAAGGCCCCCCGCGCCCGCTCATCGGGCGCCGGGTGTGATCCCAGGAGGGCAGGGCGGGCTGCGCTTGCCGTGCCCTCCTGCAACGTAACGGAGGACATGGTGAGCAGCAATCCATCTACGGTGACGAGCGCCCAGGAGGCCACGAGGGGACTGGACCGCGATCTCGTGGTCCGGCGCAGCGCGGCCGCCGGCGAACCCGACTGGCTGCGCGACCAGCGCCTCGCGGCGTGGGACGAGTTCGTGCGGCTGCCGCTGCCGCCGGACGCCGGCGACGAGTGGCGGCGGACCGACCTGAAATCGCTTGACCTCGCGTCGCTGCGGCCCGTCGAGGTGCCCTCGCGGAAGCCGAAGGTGCCGGCCGGTCTGGCGGCCCTCGTGGGGTATCCCGACGCGGCCGCCGGTCTCAGGCTGATCGTGGACGGCGCCGCGGTGCAGTCCCGCCTCGCTCCGGCGCTCACCAAGTCCGGAATCGTGTTTACGTCGCTCGACGAGGCGGTGCGGTCTCACCCGGATCTCGTCCGCCCGCACCTGGGGTCCATCGTCCGCGCCGGCGAGAACAAGTACCGCGCGCTCAATGCCGCGCTGTGGCAGGGCGGCACGTTTCTGTACGTGCCGGCCGGCGTCGAGGTCGATCTGCAATTGGTCACCGGCACGTGGCTCACCCAGGAGGGCACGGCCTTTCTGCCGCGCACACTGGTCGTGACGGGCGACCGCGCCCGGGTGACCCTCGTCGAGGTCTTCGGCTCGACCGACGGCGCCGCGCGGACGTTCGCGGACCACGCCGTCGAGCTCGTGCCTGGGACCGGCGCGCAGATCCGCTACGTGAACCTCGAGGACTGGGCCCGGAACCTCTGGGAAGTCGGCATCGTCCGCGCGTTCGTCGGCCGCGACGCGACCGTCAACACGCTCATGATCGGGTTCGGCGCCGGGCTCGTGAAGACCAACGTCGAGTCGCGCCTGCTCGGCGAAGGGGCCACCTCCGAGATGCTCGGCGTGCTGTTCGGCGACGGCGCGCAGCATTTCGACTACCACACCCTCCAAGAACACGCCGCGCCCAGCACCACGAGCGATCTGCTGTATAAGGGCGCGCTGAAGGACAAGGCGCGGTCGATCTTCTCCGGGCTGATCCGGGCGGACCAGGGCGCGCAGAAGACCAACGCGTTCCAGCTGAACCGCAACCTCATCCTGTCCGAGGGCGCGCGCGCGGACAGCATGCCGAAGCTCGAGATCCTGGCCAATGACCTGCGGTGCACGCACGGTGCGAGTACCAGCCGCCTCAACGACGAACAGATCTTCTACCTGATGAGCCGCGGTCTGCGGCGCGAAATCGCGGTGCGCATGATGGTGGACGGGTTCTTCGGCGAGATCTTCGACCGGATCCCGGTCGAGGCGGTCCGCGAATGGCTCAGCGGGGCGATCGAGCGGAAGATGGCGGGATACGCATGAGCGCAGAAGGCCGCGACGCGCCCGCGGGCGAGTACGTCCGGGTGGCGCGCCGCGCCGATATTCCGCCGGGGTCGATCGTGCGGGTCGAGGCGGGCGGGCACGTCATCGCCGTCGCCAACGTCGGCGGCGAGCTCTTCGCGATCGACGACACCTGCTCGCACGAGGAGGCCTCGCTCAGCGAGGGGGGCCTCACGGGCGACGTGGTGGTCTGCGCCCGGCACGGCGCCCGGTTCAACGTGAAGACCGGCCGCGTGCTGTCGCTGCCGGCGGTCCGGTCGGTGGCGACCTACGCGGTCAAGGTGGAGGGGGACGACGTGCTCGTGGCGACCGAGCCGCGGCGGTCCGCGGAATTGCCGCATCGCCGCTAGAGTTGTCCTTCCCGGAGGCACGGTGATGGGTATCCCGGCGACGATCCGCGAGGACTTCCCGATCTTGAATCAACGGGTGAACGGGAAGCCGCTCGTCTATCTCGACAGCGCCGCGACGTCTCAGAAACCCCGTCAGGTCATCGACGCGATCGTCAAGTATTACAGCGAGTACAACGCCAACATCCACCGCGGCGTCTACGCGATCGCGGAGCGCGCGACGGCGGAGTACGAGGCGGCGCGCGCCAAGGTCGCCCGGTTCATCGGCGCGGCCGAGCCCGCGGAGATCGTCTTCACCCGCAACGTCACCGAGGCGTTGAACCTGGTGGCCCACGGCTGGGGGCGCCGGCACGTCGGTCCCGGCGACGAGATCCTCACGACCGAGCTCGAGCACCACAGCGACCTCGTCCCGTGGCAGATGCTGGTGAACGAGCGCGGCGCGCGCCTCAGGCACATCCCGTTCGACGACCACGGCCGCCTCGTGCTCGACGACCTCGACCGCCTGCTGACCGACCGCACCCGGATCGTCGCGCTCGCCCACGTCAGCAACGTCTTCGGCACGGTCGTGCCGGTCGAGGCCATCGCGAAGGCCGCCCACGCGCGCGGCGCCGTGGTCGTGGTGGACGGCGCCCAGTCGACCCCCCACCGCCCCGTCGACGTGCGGGCGCTCGGCGTCGACTTCTACGGCTTTACCGGGCACAAGATGCTCGGGCCCATGGGGACCGGCGGATTGTGGGGCCGCCGGGCGCTGCTCGAAGAGATGGATCCGTTCGAGGGCGGCGGCGAGATGATCTCCGACGTCTGGCTCGATCGCGCGGAGTGGAACGCCGTGCCGTGGAAGTTCGAGGCCGGGACGATGAACGTCGGCGACACGATCGCGCTCGGCGTGGCCGTGGAGTACTTGGAAGCCCTCGGCATGACGGCGGTCCAGGAGCACGAGCGGTCCATCACGCACTACGCGCTGGCCCAGCTCTCCGAGATCCCGGGCCTGCACATCCTCGGTCCCGGCGTCGACCAGCGCGGCGGCGTGGTATCGTTCTGGATGGACGGGATCCACCCGCACGACATCGCGCAGGTGCTGGACAGCGAAGGGATCTGCGTCCGGGCGGGCCACCACTGCGCGAAGCCGGCGCACCGCAAGCTCGGGATCGGCGCGTCCGCGCGGGCGAGCTTCTACGTGTACACGATCCGCGAGGAGATCGACGCGCTCTGCCGCGCGCTGTGGAAGACGAGGGAATTGTTCCGTGTCGCTGGATGAACTGTACCGCGACGTCATTCTCGACCACTACAGCCACCCGCGCAACCGCGGCACGGCCGACCCGGCCGACGCGGTCCGCGAGGGGGCCAATCCGCTCTGCGGAGACGAGATCCGCGTCTCGCTGCGCGTCCGCGACGGTGTGATCGAGGACGTCCGGTTCGAGGGTAAGGGCTGCTCGATCAGCCAGGCGTCGGCCTCGATGATGACCGAGCAGCTCAAGGGCAAGCCGGTGGCGGAGGCGAATCGTCTTATTGCCGCGTTCAAGGCGATGATGCACACGCCCACCGGTACGGAGCCCGCGGCGGACGACCTCGGCGACCTGGTCGCCCTGTCCGGCGTCCGGAAGTTCCCCGTCCGGGTGAAGTGCGCGACGCTGTCCTGGATCACGCTCGAGATGGCGCTGGAGGAGCTGGGACACGGTGCGGCGGGCACGTAGCGCTCGACCGTGAGATAGGAGGCCCGCATGTCGATCGGATTCGTAGGCCCGCGGCCGGAAGGGGCGGCGCCCGATCCCAAGCGCAGCCAGATCGCGCCGATGGCCGAGGCGGTCGGGATCCTCGACAGCCTGCCGGGCGGCGGGCTCATCCTGACCACGGTGGAGGGCGCGCTCAACTGGGGCCGCGCCGCGTCCCTGTGGCCGCTGACCTTCGGGCTGGCGTGCTGCGCGATCGAGATGATGGCCGCCTTTGCGAGCCGGTTCGACCTCGACCGGATGGGCGTGATCCCGCGGGCGACCCCGCGCCAGGCGGACCTGATGATCGTGGCGGGGCGGGCGACGCTCAAGATGGCGCCGATCGTGCGGCGCCTCTGGGAGCAGATGCCGGAGCCGCGGTACGTCATCTCGATGGGCTCGTGCGCCACGTGCGGCGGCCCCTTCTATTACGACAACTACTCGATTCTCAAGGGCATCGATCAAGTCGTCCCGGTCGACGTCTACGTCCCCGGCTGCCCGCCGCGGCCGGAGGCGCTGATCGAGGGCATCCTCAAGCTGCAGGAGCAGATCAAGAAGGAGCCGTTCCTGCGCCGGCAGGCGGCCGCGGCGATCGCCGCGCGCTCCGGGGCGCCCCGGTAAGCCATGGCGCTACGCACGGAAGAGCTGATGCTCAACATGGGGCCGCAGCACCCCAGCACCCACGGCGTGCTGCGCCTCGTCGTGACCCTCGACGGCGAGAACATCGTGGACGTCAGGCCCGACATCGGCTACCTCCACTCGTCCGTCGAGAAGATGATGGAGCACCGGCTCTACGTTCAGAACGTCTCGCTGGCCGACCGCGGCATGGACTACCTGACCGCGATGCAGAACGAGCAGGTGTACTGCCTCGCCGTCGAGCGGCTCGCGGGCATCGAGGTGCCCGAGCGCGGGAAGTACCTGCGCGTGATCTTCGACGAACTGCAGCGTCTGGCCAGCCACCTCGTCTGGCTGGGAACCTGGGGAATCGATCTCGGCGCGACGACGGTCTTCCTGTGGTGCTTCCGCGAGCGGGAGATGATCCTCGATCTGTTCGAAAAGGTCACGGGCGGCAGGCTCCACCACGCGTACTTCCGGATCGGCGGCGTCTACGTCGATCCGCCGGCCGGCTGGACCGACGAGGTGAAGAAGTTCCTCGACTACTTCGACGACCGTGTCGTGGAGTACGACAAGCTCCTGACCGCCAACCCGATCTTCCTGGCGCGCACGAAGGGCGTCGGCGTGATCGGCCGGCGCGAGGCGATCGCGATGGGGGCGAGCGGCCCCGTCGGGCGCGCGAGCGGCATCGCCATGGACGTGCGGAAGGCCGAGCCGTACGAGGTCTACGACCGGATGACGTTCGACGTGCCGGTCTTCACGGAGGGCGACTGCTTCGCCCGGTACCAGGTCCGCCTGGAAGAGATGCGGCAGTCGTCGCGCATCGTGGGCCAGGCGCTCAAGGAGCTGCCCGGCGGCGAGGTGCGGTCGCGCGTGCCGATGACGATGAAGGCGCCGCGCGGGGAAGTCTACGCCCGCACGGAATCGGCCCGCGGAGACCTCGCCATTCACCTGGTGAGCGACGGCGGCGAGATGCCGTACCGGGTCAAGATCCGGGCGCCGTCCTTCAGCAACCTGTACGCGCTGTCGGAGATGATGCGGGGCTGGAAGATCGCGGACGTGATCGCGATCCTCGGTAGCATCGACATCGTGCTCTCGGACGTCGATCGATAGGAGCGTGCGCGGCGGATGAGCGTTGCCCGGCGGGTGAACGTAGGCGGACGGGTCACGGGCGCGGTGAAGGCGCTCGCCACGGGCCTCGGGCTCACGTGGCAGGTGATGCTGCGCCCCAAGGTGACGGTGAAGTATCCGATCGAACGGCTGCCGGTCTCGAACCGCTTCCACGGCCTGCTGGCGCTTCCGATCGACCCCGAGACCGGCAAGGATCTCTGCATCATCTGCTTTCAGTGCGAACGCGTCTGCCCGTCGCGCTGCATCCATATCGAGGCGCAGGGCAAAGGCAAGGAGCGCGTGCTGAGCCGCTTCGACATCGAGATGGACAAGTGCCAGTACTGCGGCTTCTGCGTCGAGGTGTGCCCCACCGAGGCGATCGTGTTCGTGCCGCACTACGAAAGCTCGACCTTCGACCGCAGCACGCTCCTCTACAACCTCGACGAGCTGCACCGGGCCGCGCCGAAAGAGCCGATCGCCACGGGCATTGTCGGGGGCGCGCATCGCCACAACGGCCATAAGAACGGGACCGGCGACGCCGGCGCATCCCGCGGGCTAGTCCCGCGTGAGCGGGGCGGGCACGCCGCGCCCGCTCACGGGGACGGCGCCGCGGCCGCGGGATCGTCGAGCAGTGCGGGAGCGCGCCGGTGACGCCGGAGCGCATCGCGCAGATCCTGGCCCGCTTCCCGGACATCCAGGATCTACAGGCGGAGCAGCGCGCCGAGGAAACCAAGGCCGAGGAAGAGTGGAAGGCCAAAGAGCGGGAGTGGCAGGCGGCGGCCGACCAGGCCAAGGCCGAGGGCAAGCCCGCGCCGCGTCCGCTCCGCCGCGAGGAATCGAAGATCTACCGCTATCGCGCCGCGACGTTTCGCGTGCCGCGGGAGCAGCTGCTCGACGTCTGCCGCTGGCTGCGCGACAACCCGGAATTCGACATGTCGTACCTGTCGTTCGTCTCCGCGATCGACTGGCCGGACCGGTTCGAGGTGGTCTATCACCTGACGTCCGTGAACCGGCGGCACGGTGTGACGCTCAAGACGCCCATCCCGAAAGAGCGCCCGGCCATGCCGTCGGTCGTGGAGTTGTGGCCCGGCGCGGACTGGCACGAGCGCGAAGCCTACGACCTCTTTGGCATCGTCTTCGAAGGGCATCCCGATCTGCGCCGCATCATGATGAGCGCCGACTGGAAGGGTCATCCGCTGCGGAAGGACTACGTCTACGAAGACCCTCAGTGGCTGGTGGACGTCACGACCCAGCGCCAGCAGGAGCTGGCCGCGACCGGGGACGACTGGGAAGGCCGCGGCTCCCGGAGCTAGGTCCCCGTCCCGGTCCCGCCCCAACCTTTGCGGGATTAACATCGTATCTTTACATCATCCACAGTAGAATAGCGCTAACAAGCGCGGGGTCCGCGGGCTTCGGCCGACGTGCCCTGGCCCCGGCGCCGCGAAACGCGGGGTGATCGACCCATGACGGTGTCGAAGACGCGCGGGTTTTGGGCGGGGGTGGCCGGCGGTGTGCTCGCCGTGGCCGTGCTCTTTGCCTACCGCTACGCCACGAGCATGCCGACCCTCCAGGAGGCGCTGGCCGAGCGGATGATCCGCCTCCTGCCGTATCCGGTGTTCGGGTTCATTCTCGACCGGCTGCAGCATCTCGCCAAACCCCTCGGCTTCGGGATGGCGATCCTGACGATCATCATCGGATTCGGATTGGCCGGCGTGCTCTACGCCGTGATCGCGGGCCGCGCCCGCTGGTCGCCGCTGCGCGGGGCGATCGTTACCGCGGCCGCGGCATGGATCGTCCTGACCTTCGGCTTTCTTCCGCTGATCGAGGGCGGCCTGCTCGGGGCACCGCTCACGACGGTCGTCACCGACCCGGCGATTCCCATGGCGCTGGCGTGCATCGCGTACGCCCTCGTACTGGCGTCGCTGGCCCGGGTCCCGGCCCGCCGGCGGGCGGGCGCCGCGGTTGGTATCCGCTCCACGGCGCCGGCATCGCGCCGAGCCCGCGCGCTGGCCACGCCGGACGCGCACGACGACGACGTCGCGCTCGGCCGCCGGGTCGGGCGCCGCCACCTGCTGCGCCGGTCCGCGCTCGCCGTCGCGGGAGCGGCGGTGGGGACGCGGCTGGGGCTGTGGGCGACGTCCGCGGCCGGCTTTGCCGCGGCGGCCGCCGCGGCCGCGTTCCGGCTCGTCAAAGGGATGCCGCCCGAGGTGACCCCGGCCGGCGCGTTCTATCAGGTGTCCAAGAATTTCTTCGACCCGACCGTCGACGTCGGCAAGTGGCGGCTCGAGGTGACCGGTCTCGTCAACACGCCGCTGAAGCTGTCGCTGGACGAACTCAAAGCCCTGGCCCCCGCCGTCGAGCGGTACCAGACCTTCGAGTGCATCAGCAACGAAGTCGGCGGGGACCTGATCGGCAACGCGAAGTGGAAAGCCGTGCGCGTCAAGGACGTGCTGGCGCACGCCGGCGTCAAGCCGGGCGCGACGACCGTCATCTGGCGCGCCGCCGACGGCTTCTCCGAGTCGATCGCGTTTTCGATCGCCGACGATCCGGAGACGCTGCTCGCCTACGAGATGAACGGGGAGCCCATTCCGCAGAAGCACGGCGCCCCGCTGCGCCTGCTGCTCCTGAACCGCTACGGCATGAAGCAGCCCAAGTGGCTGACGGGCATCGAGGTCGCGAACCACGACTACACCGGCTACTGGGAGCAGCAGGGTTGGAGCAAGGAAGCGATCGTCAAGGTCAACAGCGCGTTCCTCGTCGAGCAGCGCGAGGGGGGCATGCTGGCGCTCGGCGGCTGGGCCTACGCGGGGAACCGCGGCATCTCGAAGGTGGAATTCAGTCCCGACGACGGCAAGACGTGGCTCCCCGCCGCGGTCAAGGAGCCGCTCAACATGAACTGCTGGCAGTTTTGGTCGGCTGAGTGGAAGCCGCCGGCCCCCGGCGAGTACACGCTCAAGGTGCGCGCCTACGACGGGACGGGCAAAATGCAGCCGGCCCAGCCCAAGCCGACGCTTCCCGACGGGGGCCAGGGCTATCACACGGTGAAGGTCAAAGCCTAGTCCGGACCGGGGGGCTGCCTGCGCCCGGACGGAGAGGTCCCGGCGACAGGAGAACGTTTCGACCGCTCCCAAACAGGTATCTCGCCTATGCCGAGACCTGTCAGTGCCTCGTCGCGGACGCCGCCGGCGCCGCGCGCTTCCAACCGGAACGGAGAGATCACCTCGCACGGCCCCCGCGGGCGCGTGCGGCGCATCGTCACGGTCACCGACGCCGCGGGCGCGGTGCTGCGCCGGCGGAGCCGCGCGGTGCCGCAGGTCGACGCGGCGGTCCGCCGGCTCGTCGCCGACATGGCGGTGACGATGCGGCACGCGGAGGGCGTCGGGCTCGCCGCGGTACAGATCGGCGTGCCGCTGCGGGTGATTCTGGCCGACACCGGGCGCGGGCTGCTCGCGCTGGTGAATCCCCGGCTGCGCCGCCGCTCCGGCGCCGACGTCGCGGACGAAGGCTGCCTCAGCGTGCCGGGCGTCGTCGCGCCCGTCCGCCGCGCCCGGCGCATCACGGTGGACGGGACGCTGGTGACGGGCCGGCGGGTCGGCCTCCGCGCGACCGGGTATCTCGCACGCATTTTGCAGCACGAGATCGATCACCTCAACGGCGTGCTGTTCCTCGACCGGGTGCGTGCGTCCGCGGTTCGGCGGCGCGCGCTGCGTCCCGCCGAGCGGCGGCGCGGCGTCAAGACTGCGGCCACCGGGCAGGAGGCCGCGAAAGCCGGCCGCCCGCGCCGGCGTTCTCCCGTGCGGCGCCGTTCCGCGAACCCGTGGCAGGGAAGCGCCTTGACGGTGACGGCGCCTTCGCGGCGGCGCGCCGGCACCCGGTCGACGCGGAGCTGACGCGGCGGTGCGGTACTTCACCGTACCGGAAGCGCAGGCGCTGCTGCCGCGGCTTCGCGAGACGCTCGACGCGCTGCGGCGCACGCGCGACGAGGCCACGCTGAAAAAGACTGAGATCGAGATGTTGTGGAAGCGCCTCGATGCGGGCGAGGCGGTGCTCACGAGCGTCGGCGAGCAGCAGAAGCATTTGGACGCGCTGGTCGCGCGGCTCTCCGCGATCGCGCAGGACGTCGAGGAGATCGGCTGCATCCTCCGAGACGTGGACGCGGGACTGGTCGACTTTCCGGCGCGGGCCGGCGCGGGCCGGACGGTGTTCCTGTGCTGGCGGCTCGGCGAGCCGGAGATCGCGTTCTGGCACGGGACGGGCGAAGGCTTCGCCGGGCGCCGGCCGCTCGCGGAGCTGCCGCCGGATCAATCCTGAGCACGGGGGTCCCCATGGAGTCGTTTGATCTCGTTGTCGTCGGCGGCGGCCCGGCCGGGTACGTCGGCGCCATTCGCGGCGCTCAGCTCGGCCTGCGCACCGCGCTCGTCGAGCGCGACAAGGTCGGCGGGACCTGCCTCCACGTCGGCTGCATTCCGACGAAGGTCATGCTCCACACCGCGCAGCTGCTGGAGGACATGCGCGGCGCATCCGAGTTCGGCATCGCGGTGGAAGCGCCGCGCCTGGACATGGCGGCGCTGCACCGCCGGCGCGACCGCGTCGTCACCACGAACTTTCGCGGCGTCGAATATCTGATGCGCAAGAACGGGATCACCGTGTTCGCGGGAGACGGGCGGCTGCTCGATGCGACGAACCTCCGCGTGACGGCGGCGGACGGGACGACGACGGACCTGCGGGCCGGCGCGATCCTGCTCGCGACCGGATCGAAGCCGCGCAGCCTGCCGGGCGTCGCGATCGACAACGAACGGGTTCTCGACAGCACCGGCGCGCTCCGCCTGACCGAGGTGCCCGGATCGATCGCGATCATCGGCGCCGGCGCCGTCGGCTCGGAGTTCGCGAGTGTGTTCGCGGCGTTCGGGGCCAAGGTGACGCTGATCGAGTACCTGCCGTCGTGCCTGCCGCTCGAGGACGAAGAGGTGGCCGCGGTGCTGACGAAGGCGCTGCAGCGCCGAGGGGTGACGGTCAAGACGGGAACCGCGGTGACGGGCGTCCGGTCGGACGGGGACGGCGTGCAGGTGGCGCTGCGGGCGGGCGACGCGGAGACGGTCGCCGCCGACTACGCGCTGATCGCCGTCGGCCGCGCGCCGCTCGTGGACGGGCTCGGGCTCGACGCCGCGGGCCTCGCGGTCGAAGGCGGCGCGCTGCCGGTCGACGCGCGAATGCGGACGTCGGTCGAGACGATCTACGCGGCGGGCGACATGATCGGCGGCCTCTTGCTCGCGCATGTGGGATCCGCCGAAGCGATCGTGGCCGTGGAGGCGATCGCGGGGCACGACCCGGCGCCGCTCGATCCGCTGCTCATGCCGCGGGCCACCTACTCGATCCCGCAGGTCGCGAGCGTGGGCCTTACCGAGCGGCAGGCGAAGGAGGCCGGCCGCGACGTCGCGGTGGGCCGCTTCCAGTTCATGGCCAACGCGCGGGCGGCGATTCTCAACCACCGCGAAGGGCTCGTCAAGATCGTCGCGGACCGCGAATTGGGCGAGATCCTGGGCGTGCACCTCGCCGGGCCGGAAGTCACCGAGCTGCTGCCGGAGGCGGTGCTGGGCAAGAGCCTCGAGGCCACCGTTCTGGAAATCGGCCAGGCGGTCCACGCGCATCCGACGCTGTCGGAAGCGATACACGAGGCCGCGCTCGGCGCGCTCGGCCGCGCGATTCACGGGTAGTGCCGGCGGACTTGGCGGGGCGCCGGCGGCGACTGGAGGAGCACTCTCGAAACGCGGGGAAAGTCTATCAGTAGCCCTTTATGAGCATCCCCGACACTAGGGCGGCCAAGCCCCGCCAGGACGTCACGCCGAAGAGCCTTGGGCTCAGCGAAGCCGACGTTCTGGACATGTATTACTATCTCCGCCTCGCCCGCGCCGTGGACGACCGGATGTGGGCCCTGCAGCGATCGGGGAAAGCCGCGTTCGTGATTTCCGGACAGGGACACGAAGGCGCGCAGGTCGGCGCCGTCTACGCCCTCAACCGCGAGAAGGACTGGCTGGTGCCGTTTTACCGGTCGGTGGCCGCGGTGCTGACCAAGGGCATGCCCGCCGCGGAGATCTTCCTGATTCAGCTCGGAAAGGCGCCCGACCCGAGCAGCGGCGGCCGGCAGATGCCGGGCCACTACGGGCACCGGCACTACAAGATCCTGTCGACGAGCAGTCCGGTTGCGACGCAGTGTCTCCACGCGGCCGGCATCGCCTACGCGGCGAAAGTCCGGCAGACGGGCGAGATCGCGCTCACCGAGCTCGGCGACGGCTCGACGAGCGAAGGCGATTTTGCCGAGGCGCTCAACTTCGCCGCGATCCACCGCCTCGGCGTGATCTTCATGGTCGAGAACAACGGCTACGCGATCTCGGTCCCGCTCACGAAGCAGATGGCGGTGCCGAACGTGGCGATGCGCGCCGCCGGCTTCGGGATGGCCGGGGTGACCGTGGACGGCAGCCGCGTGCTGCACACCTACGCGGCGGCCCGCGACGCGGCGGCGCGCGCGCGGCGCGGCGAGGGGCCGACCCTGCTCGAGGTCATGGTGCCGCGGCTGACCGCGCACAGCAGCGACGATCAGCAGGAGAAGTACCGGCCGGCCGAAGAGCTCGCGCGCGACCGGTCGCGGGACCCCGTCCACGTGTTCAGCGAGGAGCTGCGCGGCTGGGGCGTCCTCACCGATGTGCGCGAGAAGGAGATTCTCTCCCGCATTCAACACGAGATCGACCTCGGGACCGAAATGGCGGAGGAGGCGGCGCTGCCGGATCCCGCCACGGCGACGCGGCACGTGTACGCGGAGCCGCCCGACCCGCGGTTCCGCGCGTAGGCCATGGCCGAGAAGCGCTATCTCGACGCGATTCACGACGGACTGCACGAGGAAATGGCCCGCGACGAGCGCATCGTCGTCCTCGGCGAGGACGTCGGCCGGAAGGGCGGCGTCTTCGGCGTCACGGAGGGGCTCTACGAGGCGTTCGGCGAGGCCCGCGTGCTCGACACGCCGCTCGCCGAGTCGACCATCGTCGGGGTGGCGCTCGGGATGTCGGTCAACGGGCTGCTGCCCGTGCCGGAGATCCAGTTCGCGGACTTCATCCACCCCGCGTTCGACCAGATCCTGAGCGAGGTGGCCCGCCTCCGGTACCGTTCCAACAACGATTACGAGTGCCCGATGACGATCCGCGTGCCCTGGGGCGGCGGCGTGCACGGCGCCCTCTACCATTCACAGTCGATCGAGGCGTTTTACGCGCACATCCCGGGCCTCAAGATTGTCGCGCCGGGCACCCCGGCCGACGCGAAGGGCCTCTTGAAGGCGGCGATCCGCGATCCCGATCCGGTGATCTACCTCGAGCACAAGAAGTTGTACCGGTCGATCCGCGGCGACGTACCCGACGGCGACCACGTCGTGCCGATCGGTCCGGCGGTCGTCCGCCGGCCGGGCCGGGATCTCAGCATCTTCGCGTACGGGCTGATGCTGCACGAGACGCTGGCCGCGGCGGAGACGCTGAGCCGTGAGGGCGTGGAGGCCGAGGTCGTCGACATTCGGACGATCAAGCCGCTCGACGCGGAGACGATTCTGGCGTCCGTCGAGCGGACGAACCGCGCCCTCATCGTGCACGAGGACAACCGGTTCGCGGGTTTCGGCGCGGAGATCGCGGCGATGATCGCCGAAGAGGGGTTCCGCTTCCTGGACGCCCCGCCGACGCGGCTCGGCGGGCCCGACGTGCCGGGCGTGCCGTTCTCGACACCGCTCGAGAACTGGTTCATGCTGGACGCGGAGAAGATCGCGGCGGCCGCCCGCAACGTCGTCGCGTACTGACACACCCGGGCAGGCGATCGCCATGGCGACCGAGATCAAGATGCCCCAGTTGGGCGAGAGCGTGCACGAAGGAACGCTCGGCCGGTGGCTCAAGCAGACCGGCGACACCGTCGCCAAGTACGAGCCGCTCGTCGAGGTCATTACCGACAAGGTCAACGTCGAGATGCCCTCCCCGTACGCGGGGGTGCTTGAGCAGATCGTCGTACAGGAAGGCCAGACGGTGACCGCCGGCACCGTGATCGCGACGATCCGCGAGAGCGGCGCGCCGGCGCGCGCGGGCGCCCAGCCCGCCGCCTCGCGCCCGCAGGCACCGCAGCCACAGGCTGGGCCACGGCCCGCCGCGCCGCAGCCCGCTCCGATGCCGTCGAGCGCTTCGCCGGCGTCCGCCCAGGCCGGACCGGCGGTCTCCGCCCAGGCCGGCGCCGCGGCGCGGGGGCGCGAGTCGCTCCGGCTGACGCCGCTGGTGCGGCGCCTTGCCGAGGAGCACCGCCTCTCGACGCAGGACCTCGAGCAGATTCCCGGGACCGGGACGGACGGCCGGATTACGAAAGACGACGTGCAGCGCTACCTCGCCTCGCGCGGCGGCGCCGGCGGACCGTCCGCGGCGCCGGCCCGCGGTCCGATGACGGGCCCGGCTGAGACCGCGGCCGCGGCGGCCGCGACCCAGGCCGCCTTCAAGCCGGCGGCCGCGCCGCCCGGTACCGCGACCGAGCGAGGCGCCGCGCCGGCGCGCGCGGCCGGGGACGAGGTGCGGCCGCTGTCCGCGCTGCGCAAGACGATCGCCGAGCGGATGGCGCGCAGCAAACGCGAGATTCCGCACGCGTACGGCGTGGTTGAAGTCGACGTCACCGCGCTCGTCCGGCATCGCGAAACGCACAAGGCGGTGTGGCGCCTGCGCGAAGGCGTCAACATTACGCTGACGGCCTTCATCGTCCGCGCCGTCAGCCGGGCGCTCCGCGACGTCCCGGTCGTGAATGCGTCGTTCACGCCGGACGGCGTGCTCTGCCGGCATGCCGTCAACATCGGCATCGGGGTCGCGATTCCGGACGGGCTGATCGTCCCCGTGATCAAAGACGCCGATCAGAAGAGCGTCGCCGGTCTGGGACGCGACCTCGAGGGGCTGTCGGTGCGCGCCCGCGCCGGCAAGCTGACGCTCGACGACGTCTCGGGCGGGACGTTCACGATCACCAACCCCGGCGTCTTCGGGTCGGTCTTCTCGATGCCGGTGATCAACTACCCGCAGGCGGCGATCCTCTCCACGGACGCGGTGGTGCGGCGGCCGGTGGTCCTCGGTGAGGGCATCGCCATCCGGGAGATCATGCACCTCGGTCTGGGCTTCGATCACCGCGCGTTCGACGGGGCGGTGGCGATGCAGTTCCTCAACCACATCAAACGGCAACTGGAGTCGTTCTCGCCCACCGGCGACTCCCCGGAGTTCTGAGATGGCGGTCGCGCGGCGTCCCGAGTGGCTGAAGGTCAAACTGCCGGCCGGTCCCAACTTCCGCGACCTGGTCGGCGTCATGCGCACGCAGGCGCTGCACACCGTCTGCGAGGAAGCGCGCTGCCCGAACATCGGGGACTGCTGGGAGCGCCGCACCGCGACGTTCCTGATTCTCGGCAACGTCTGCACCCGCCACTGCGCCTACTGCGCGATCGCGCACGGGCTGCCGACCGAGCTCGACGTCGAGGAGCCGGAGCGGGTCGCGTCGGCCGTCGCGGCGATGGGACTTCGCCACGTCGTCGTCACGTCCGTGGACCGCGACGACCTGCGGGACGGCGGGGCGGAGATGTTCGCGCGGACGATCCGCCGCGTTCGCGAGCGGGTCCCCCGCTGCTCGATCGAGGTGCTCATTCCGGACTTCAAGGGCGACGCGCGCTCCCTCGACACCGTGCTGGAGGCGGCGCCGGACATCCTCAACCACAACATCGAGACCGTGGCGCGGCTGTTTCCCGCGGTGCGCAGCGGCGGGCGCTACCGGCGCTCGCTCGACCTGCTGGCGCGGGCCCGGGCGCGGGGCACGCGGTGGCTCACGAAGAGCGGCATGATGGTGGGCTTGGGGGAATCGACGGACGAGGTCGTGCAGACGATGCGGGACCTACGGGGCGCCGGCTGCGACATCCTCACGATCGGCCAGTATCTCAGCCCCGGCAAGGACTACGTCCCGATCGTCCGCTACTACCATCCGGACGAGTTCGCCGCGCTCAAAGCGGAGGGGCTCGCGATGGGCTTCCGGCACGTCGAGTCGGGGCCGCTCGTGCGCAGCAGCTACCACGCGGACGAGCAGGCCGCCGGCGCCGCTACGCGGTAGCCGGGGCCTTCTGCTTGTGCACGTCCTGGCTGCTGCTGTGGCCCGGGAAGACGCTCGCCTTCGGGTTGATGTACTGCGCGGCGTTGTTGACCGCCGTCGCCGCCTCGCCGAAGCCGGTCGCGATGAGCTTCACCTTGCCGGGATACACGACGATGTCGCCCGCGCCGTAGACGCCGGCGAGGTTGGTCTCCATCCGGGTGTTGACGCGGATACTGTCGTGCTCGAGCTCGAGGCCCCAGTCCGCGATCGGGCCGAGCGTGCTCAGAAAGCCGAGGGAGGCGATCACCGCGTCGACGTCGATCGCTTCCTCGGTGTTGGTCTTGTTCTGGAAGATGACCGCGCGCTCCAGCCGGTCTTTCCCCTCGAGCCGGCGCAGCTCGTAGAACAGCTTCACGTTCACCGGGGAATGGAGCATCTTCTGCACGGAATCTTCGGCCGCGCGGAACCCGTCGCGCCGGTGGATGAGGGTGACCGAGCGCGCGATGCCGACCAGATTGTTGGCCCAGTCGACCGCGGAGTCGCCGCCGCCGGCGATGAGGACCCGCTTGCCGGCGAAGTCCTGGAAGCTCTTCACGAAATAGTGGAGGCCCCGGCCCTCGTACGAGTCGATCTCCGGCTTCTTGAACGTCTTCGGGTGGAAGGCGCCGATGCCGGCGGTGATGACCAGCACTTTGCTCGCGTGGCTGGCCCGGTTCGTCGTCAGGCGCAGCGTCCCGTCCGGCGCGCGCTCGAGCTTTTCTACGGTCTCGCCGGTGCACACGGTGGGATGGTACTGGCTCGCCTGCTCGACCAGGTTGTCCACGAGCTGGCGTCCGATGATCTTGGTGAACCCGGCGACGTCGTAGATCGGCTTCTCGGGGTACAGCGCGGTGATCTGGCCGCCCAGCGCGTCGAGGCTCTCGACGATCTTCGTGCGAAGGGTCCGGAATCCGGAGTAATAGGCTCCGTAGAGCCCAACCGGCCCGCCGCCGATGATCGTTACGTCAAAAAGGTCAGTATCCGGACTCATGCCCTGCGCACCTCCTGCGCCACCGCGCCATTATAGCACCGGAACTTAGCGGCGCAATCGGCTCAAGACCGCACCCGCATCGAGTCATGAACCGATTCGGCCGGAAGTATCCGCGGTACCGCGGCGTTTACCCTACAAGCGGCATTACGGACACGTTCTCCTTCCATTAGAGAACGCAACGGGGGCGTCCCCGGGTTTCTTGACAGGCCCCGGGGGAGCGCCTATCGTATCGTAAGCGGATGTACCCGAAGTGTGGAGGGATCGCATCGTGGCGACCAAGGTGAGGGAAGCGCAGGCCCCGCTCCTCAACGACACGCAGATGGAGCGGTACGGCCGGCAGGTCATTCTCGAGGAGATGGGGCTCGAGGGCCAGGCGAAGCTGCTGCGGTCCAAGGTGCTCATCATCGGCGCGGGCGGACTCGGCTCGCCGGTGGCGCTCTACCTCGCCGCCGCCGGCGTCGGCACGCTCGGGATCGTCGACGGCGACCGGGTCGACCTCAGCAACCTGCACCGGCAGATCCTGCATCCCACCCCGGCGCTCGGCCAGGCGAAGACCGAATCGGCCCGGCATACGCTCGCCGGCGTCAACCCCGACGTCAACGTCGTGCCGTACCAGACGCTGCTCACGAGCGCCAACGCGCTCGACATCGTGCGCGAGTACGACGTCGTCGTCAACGGGAGCGACAACTTCCCGACGCGCTACCTCGTCAACGACGCCTGCGTGCTGCTCGGCAAGCCGCTCGTGGACGCGAGCATTCTGAAGTGGGAAGGCCAGGCCACCACGTTCGTGCCGGGGCAGGGATGCTACCGCTGCCTGTTCCCGACTCCGCCGCCGCCCGGGATGGTGCCGAGCTGCGCGGAAGGGGGCATCCTCGGCGCGCTGTGCGGCCACATCGGCTCGCGCCAGGCGCTCGAGGTCCTCAAACTGCTCCTCGGCGTCGGGGAGACGCTCGCCAACCGGCTGCTGATCTTCGACGCGCTCGAGGGCGAAACGCGGGTGGTCCGCTGGAGCCGGAATCCCGAGTGCCCGGTCTGCGGCGACGCGCCGACGATCACCGCGCTCATCGACTACGAGCAGTTCTGCGGCATGCCGGCGCACGATCGCGCCGCGGCCCGGCCGATTCCCGAGATCACGCCGGTCGAGGCGAAGGCGCGGCTCGAGCGCGGCGGCGTCCAGCTGATCGACGTGCGCGAGCCGTGGGAGTACGAGGACGCGCACATTCACGGGGGCCATCTGATCCCGCTCGGCCAGGTGCCGGAGCGGCTTGCGGAGATCGATCCCGCGACGCCGGCGATCATCTACTGCCGCTCGGGCGGCCGGAGCGGCAAGGCCGTGGGCCTGCTGCGGGAGCGCGGGTACGAGAAAGCGGTGAACCTGAAGGGCGGGATCCTCGCCTGGGTCAACGCGCAGCTGCCGACCGAGCAATGAAGGCAGGGCTGCGGTAGCGTTACAGGCTGTTACGCGCGGAGCGGTAAAGCCGCCCGCTGCCCGGGCCCCGGCGAGAGCACGGCCGTGACCGCGCCGGCGATGCCCTCCGGCGTCAGCCCCGCCTCCGCAAGGATCTCCTGGCGCTTGCCGTGTTGGAGGAAGCGCGGCGGGATGCCGAGATCGCGCAGCGGCGTGTCGACGCCGGCGTCCCGAAGCGCCTGGGCCACCGCGGAGCCCGCGCCGCCGGCGCGAACGTTGTCCTCCACCGTGACGACGAGCCGGTAGTTCCCGGCGAGCGCGGCAATTTCAGCCGGTACCGGTTTGACCCATCGTGGGTCGACGACGGTGGCGCCGAGCCCATGCGCCGACAGCTGCTGGGCCGCCGCGACCGCCGCGCCGGCCATCGCCCCGACGGCGACGATGAGTACGTCCCGATCCCCCGCACGATACAGCACGTCGATTGAGCCGGTGCGATCTACCGCCGCGAGGTCGGCGGGAACCGCGCCCTTCGGGAAACGGACGACCGTGGGGCCGTCCTTGACTTCGATCGCCTCACGCAGCAACTCGCGCAGTCTCGCGCCGTCACGCGGGGCGGCGACGCGCAGGCCGGGCACTGCCTGAAGGAATGAAAGATCCCAGACGCCGTTGTGGCTCGGGCCGTCGTCGCCCGTCACGCCGGCGCGGTCCAGGACGAACGTGACGGCACAGCCGTGGAGCGCGACGTCGAGGAGCAGCTGATCGAGCGCCCGATTCAGGAACGTCGCGTAGAGAGCCACGACCGGATGCATCCCGCCCATCGCGAGTCCGGCCGCGGACGTGACGGCGTGCTGCTCGGCGATGCCCACGTCGAAGACCCGGCCGGGATACGCCTGCGCGAAGGCGTCGAGGCCCGTCGAGTGCAGCATGGCGGCCGTCACCGCGACGACCTCCGGCCGCTCCCGGCCGATGGCGACCAGTTCGTCCCGAAAGACGGACGTCCAGGTCGTCGCCGGTGCCGCGACCGGCCGCCCCGTCGCGGAGTCGAACGGACCGGGTCCGTGGAGGTTGTCCACGTGGTCGGTCTCCGCGGGCGGATAGCCGAAGCCCTTGCGGGTCAGGCAGTGCACGATGACCGGCCGCTCGACGCGCGCGGCCTGCCGCAGCGCGCGCTCCACCGCGCCGACGTCGTGGCCGTCGACCGGGCCGATGTACTTCAGGCCCAGATCCTCGAAGAGCATCTGCGGCACGAGGGCCTCCTTGAGGCCCTTCTTCACCGCCATCATGGTGCGGTACATCGCGCGGCCCACGATCGGCGTCTGGTCGAGCGCGGCTTTCGCCGCGGTCAGCGTCTGCTCGTATCGCGGGTTCGTGCGCAGGTCGTTCAGGTGCTGCGCGAGGCCGCCGACCGTCGTCGAGTAGGAGCGTCCGTTGTCGTTGACCACGATGATGACGCGCCGCTGCCCGCCGGCGAGGTTGTTCAGGGCCTCCCACGCCATGCCGCCGGTGAGCGCGCCGTCGCCGACGACTGCGACGATCCGCCGGCCCCGGTCGCCCCGCAGCGCGTAGGCCTTCGCGAGCCCGTCGGCATAGGACAGGGCGGTCGACGCGTGGGAGTTTTCGATCACATCGTGGTCGGACTCGGCCCGCGACGGGTAGCCCGACAGGCCGTCCCGCTGCCGCAGGCGTTCGAAGCCGCTCTGCCGGCCGGTGAGGAGCTTGTGCACGTACGACTGGTGGCCGGTGTCGAACAGAATCCGGTCGCGCGGCGAGTCGAAGACGCGGTGGATCGCGATGGTCAGCTCGACGACGCCGAGGTTGGGACCGAGGTGGCCGCCGGTCCGCGAGATCGTCTCGACCAGGAACGCGCGGATCTCCTGCGCGAGCTGCGCGGTCTGCGCCGCGGTGAGCCGGCGGAGGTCACGAGGTCCGCGAACGCCGTCGAGCACGCTCATGCGCTCAGAGCCGCGGTTCCATCATCGCGCGCACGTCGGTCGACGGCACCACCGGCACGATTTCGAATTCGATCAGGTCGCTCCAGCCGGCGACCCATTCTTGAAGAAGGCGCGCGTCGTCGCATTCCATGAGCTGCCAGCACCGGTCGAAGTTCGCTTCGATCCAGCTGCCGGCGTATGTGAGGCCGTCCGGCATCCCGCGGCCCCCGTCGCGCAGCCGGCGGTAAATCGCTTTTGGATCGCGTCCTTTGAAGCGTTCGACCACCATGAACAGCACGGCGCGTCGCCCGGGCCTCTAGGCGCCCATCACCTGAACGTGGATGCGCCGCGTCTGCGGGCCGTCCAACTCGCAGAAGAGGAGGCGCTGCCACGTGCCGAGGACGAGCCGTCCCTGCTCGATCGGGATCTGGACCGTGCGGTTGAGGAGCACGGCGGCGAGGTGGCTCCAGGCATTGGCGCGGTTGCAGTCGGAGACGTTCGGGTCGTTGTGGCGGTAGGCGGCGTCTTCCGGCACCAGGCGCCGCAGGAGCCCCCGCAGGTCGTCCAGCAGCGCGTCCTCGGCCTCGTTCACGAACAGGGCGGTCGTGGTGTGGAGACTGTGCAGGAGGACCATCCCCTGCGCGACCTCGTCCAAACCCGGGAGCGACGCCACCCGGTCCGTGAGATCGTGGATCTCGACGCGGGCGCCGGTGGGCACCGTCACGGTGCTCGTTACGATTTTGAGCGGTGCGAGGGTACGCGTGGCGCTCGAAATGTCCACCCGCTACCTCCGAAGGCCGCCCGGCGGCCCGGTGTGCAACGCGAGCCGAGTGTATCATTCCCGGTGTTGTTTGACAAACCAATCCGGCCGCCCGTAGAATAATGTGGATAGGGTGGCTACACAATCCGCGGCGAGCCGGGAAGCCGCGCCACCTCGGGAGGGACGTTCCTTCATGATTACTCTGACCGACCGCGCCGTGACCAAGGTCAAGGAGCTGCTGGCCGAGCAGAACGACCCGAAACTCTCTCTGCGGGTCTTCATCACGCAGGGCGGATGCGACGGCTACTCCTACGGCATGACGTTCGACGAGTCGCAGGACGCAGAGGATCAGGTCCTCGAGCGCGGCGGGGTGCGGGTCCTCGTCGACAAGGCGAGCTCGCGCCTGCTCGAGGGCGCCGAGATCGACTACGTGACGTCCGTGACGGCGCAGGGCTTCGCGATCCGCAACCCCAACGCCGTGTCGACGTGCGGCTGCGGCCATTCGTTCCACACTCGGGAAGAGGCCGGCGCGCCCCAGGAGTGCGGCCAGGAGACGGAGGCGAAAGCCTAATGGACCAGGTCACGAGCCCCGCGGCCGACCTCGAGTTGAGCGCGCGCGTGCAGGAAGTGCTCGATCAGATCCGGCCGCACGTGCAGGCGGACGGCGGCGACCTCGAACTCGTCGATATCGTGAACGGCGTGGTGCAGATCCGCCTCGCCGGCTCGTGCGTCGGGTGCATGTACTCGATGATGACGCTGCAGGCCGGCGTCGAGCGGATGCTCAAGGAGCGGGTGCCGGAGATCAAGGCGGTCGAAGCGGTCCCGCTGTAGGTCCCCGCAAGGGGGAGAGGAGCCCTGAGCCTCTCGTGGAAGGCACGGGAGGCTTTTGGTTTGCGTTGGACGGCGGACGGAGCGGCGCGTGCGGTTCGAGTACACCGAGGAACAGCGGCTGATTCACCGGACCGTCCGTGAGTTCGCCTCACGGGAGCTGCGGCCCCATGCACGGCGCTGGGACGCGGAGAACGCGTTTCCGGCCGCGCTCGTCCCGAAGATTGCCTCGCTCGGCCTGTGGGGTATGACGGTGCCCCCGGACGACGGCGGCGCTGGCATCGACGCGGTCGGGGCGGCGCTGGCGATCGAGGCGCTCGCCTGGGGGGACGGCGGCATCGCGCTCAGCGTGGCCGCGCACAACTCCCTGTGCACCGGGCATATCGCCCGCTTCGGGTCGCCGGCGCAGCGGCGGGCGTATCTTCCGCGGCTGGCCTCGGGCGCATCCCTCGGCGCATGGTGCCTGACGGAGCCGGCGTCCGGAAGCGATGCCGCGGCGCTTGCGACCCGCGCGGAGCGGCGGGGCGACCGGTGGATCCTCGACGGGACGAAGGCCTTCGTCACGCAGGGCAGCATCGCCGGCGTCTACGTCGTGATGGCGCGGACAGATCCCGCCGCCGGGCGGCGCGGGATTTCCGCGTTCATCGTGGAGCAGGGGATGCCGGGGCTCCGCGCCGGCAAGCACGAGGACAAACTCGGCATGCGCTCGAGCGATACGGCCGAGGTCGTCTTCGAAGAATGTGCCGTGCCGGAAACGCAGCTGATCGGGACGCCCGGCGCAGGTTACGATCAGGCGATGCAGATCCTCGAGGGCGGCCGGATCGGCATCGGGGCGCTCGCGCTCGGGTTGGGACGGGCGGCGCTCGACGCGTCGATCGAATACGCGCGCGGGCGGCGGGCGTTCGGGCGGCCGATCGGGGAGTTTCAGGCGATTCAGTGGATGATCGCCGACATGGCGGCCGAGCTGGACGCGGCCGAGCTGCTGGTGATGGACGCGGCGTCCCGCGCCGGCCGCGGCGAACCCTACAAGCTCGCGGCGTCGATGGCCAAGCTGTACGCGTCGGAGGCGGCGTCGCGGGCCGCCAACCGCGCGGTGCAGATCCACGGCGGGTACGGCTTCATCAAAGACTATCCGGTGGAGCGGATCTACCGGGACGTGAAACTGTGCGAGATCGGCGAGGGCACGTCCGAGGTGCAGCGGATGATCATCGCGCGGGAGACGCTCGCATGAGGGCGCGCACGCTGCCGTCCGGGCGCATTACAGGGTGGGGGTGCACGGCGTGAAGACCACGGTCATCGGCAGTTATCCCAAGATTCCCGATCCGCCCGCGCCGGGCCGCTGGCGCTCGAGCGTCGAGAAGCTTCAGCGCGGCGAGATCACGCGCGAAGATCTCCACCGGGTCGAGGACGAGGTGACGGCCGAGGTCCTGCACGAGCAGGCCGACGCCGGCGTAGATTTACTCACCGACGGGCAGATTCGCTGGGACGACGGGTTCACGTATTTCGCCCGCGGCCTCGCCGGGTTTACGATCAACGGCCTCCAGCGGTACTTCGATACGAACGTGTACTACCGCCAGCCGGTCGCGGCCGCCGAAGTCTCCTGGCGCGGCCCGATCACCGTGGCCGATTATCAGTTCGCCGCGTCGCACAGCACGCGGCCGGTGAAGCCGGTGGTGACCGGCCCGTTCACGCTCGCGGTGCTCAGCAAGGACGAGTTCTACGGCACGCTCGACCAGTTCGTGATGGCGCTCGCCGCGTCGCTCAACAAGGAGCTGCGCGCGCTCACCGCGGCGGGCGCGGCCGTGATCCAGGTGGACGAGCCGGGCCTGTTGACCCGGCGGGACCAGTTCCCGCTGTTCAAGCGCGCGTCGGAGGCGCTCTGGGACGGGATCACCGCGACCCGCGCCCTCTACACGTACTTCGGCCATCTCGACGGGCTGTATCCGGCGATCCTGGACCTGCCGGTCGACGTGCTCGGGGTCGACTTCGTCGCCGGGCCGCGCAACTGGGAGATTCTGCGCCGGGCGCGGTTCACGAAGGCCCTCGGCGCCGGCGTCCTCGACGCCCGCAACACCCGGCTCGAGTCGCCGGACGAGGTCGCCGCGCAGTCCCGGAAGGCCGCCGAGATCGCCCCGGCGGACACGCTGCAGATCGGGCCGAGCGCCGGGCTGGAGTTTCTCCCGCGCCGGGTGGCCCGCCGCAAACTCGAGGCGCTGGTCTCCGGCGTGCGCCTCGCCAACGGAGGTGCCGCATGACCCCGCCCGCCGCGCCCACGGCCGTCGCCACGCTCTTGCCCACGACGACCGTCGGCAGTTTCCCGAAGCCGCCGTATCTGCTGGAGGCGCGCCGCAAAGTGGCGCGCAAGCAGATGCCCGCCGCCGAGCTCGCGGCTCTCGAGCGCCGCGCCACGGAGGAATGGATCCGGCGGCAGGAGGAGCTCGACATCGACATCCTCGTCGACGGCGAGATGTACCGCGGCGACATGGTCGCGTTCTTCGCCGATCAGATGGACGGCTTCGAGATCGCCGGGCTCGTGCGTTCGTACGGCAACCGCTACTACCCGAAGCCCGTGGTCGTCCGGCCGGTGGGCCGCCGCGGCCCGCTCACGGTGGATTGGTACAAGTTCGCGCAGGGCCTCACGCCGAGGCCCGTGAAGGGCATGCTGACCGGCCCGTACACGATCGCGGAGTGGTCGTTCAACGAATACTATCCGTCGCGGCGCGAGCTCGTGATGGAGCTGGCCCGCGCCGTTCACGACGAGGCGGTCGACCTGGAGCGCGCCGGCGCGCGCTACATCCAGATCGACGAGCCGGCGATCCACACCCGTCCCGACGAAGACTTCGACCTCGCGGTCGAGGCAATGGACGTGGTGACGAAGGGACTTCGCTCCTACACGATCACCCACGTCTGCTACGGCGACGTGCCGAAGATCTATCCGGCGATGCTGCGCCTCGCGGTCAACCAGATCGACCTCGCGCTCAAGAACGACGATTTCGCGCTGCTCGAGACGTTTCGCTCGCCGCGGTTCACGAAGGACATCGGCCTCGGCGTGCTGGACGCGCACAGCCATCGCGCGGAGACGCCGGAGGAGGTCGTCGACGGCATCCGCCGGACGCTCGACGTGATCCCGGCGAAGCAGATCCAGGTGTCGCCCGACTGCGGCCTCAAGACGCGCACGATCGACGAAACCATGGCCAAGCTCGCTTCGATGGTCGAAGGGACGCGGCGCGTCCGGAAGGAGCTCACCGCATAACGCCGCCGGCCCCGCCGCTCGTCATCGTCGTCGAGGCGCACCGGACCCTGCGTGCCTCCCGGGAGCACGTGTTCGCGTTTGTCGCGCACCCGGAACACCTGCCGCGGTACGGGGCGCCGCTGTGGCTCGCCGCCGATCTCGACGATCGCCGAGGCGGCGACCCGCTCGTCACGCTGCGGGGGTACTTCGCCGGCCTGCCGGTCGAGGCGGTGATCCGGGCCGCGTCGCGCCCGCCGCAGAGCGTGGACATCACGCAGGTGCGCGGCACGCTCCGCGGGTTTTCGCTGCGCTTCAGGATCGATTCCGACGACGAGGGCACGCTGCTGGCCTGCCGCGTCGAGGCGGATCCGGGCATCCCGATGGTGTCGGACGAAGCGGCGAAGCATTTCCTCACCCAGTACGTCGAGCGCATGCTGGACCGCCTCCGGCTCGCCGCGGAGCGGCGCGCGCCGTCACGGCGGCCCCCGCGGCCCTCCGCCAAAGAGGCCGCGGAGTCCGAGGCCGGCGACGTCGCGGTCGACGACAGTCTCCCGGCCGGTGAGCCGGCCGAACCGGATCGCGAGCGCGCGCCCGAACCCGGTGCCGCGGCCCCCCCGGCACCCCGGCGGCGGCCGCGTCCGTTCCCGCCGCGTAGACCTCGTCCCCAGCGTTCCGGACCGCCGCAACCTGCCGAATCACCGCAGCAGGCGCCCGACGCGGGCATTCCCGAAGCCGAGGCCGCGACGTCCGGCCCGGCCGGTGCGGCGGACGCCGCGCCCGGGGGACAGGGACGCCGGCGGAGGCGCAGGCGCCGCCGCCGCGGGCGGGGTGCTTCCGGAGGCGGCCCGGCGGGTGGAGCGCCGGGAGCCGGACCGGCCGAAAGTCCCTAGCGAGACCCCCAGCACCGCAAGTCCGTGGGCATTGACAACCCCTTCGTCCCGCCACTATCCTGGTCTTAGGCTGAGAATTCTTCTCACCGGTCCGGTCGGTGCGCCCCGACGCGCAGCAACTCCGGCCGCCGTTCCCGTGGTTTGTCGAACGAGAGCGCCCGCGGCCGAAGAGCGGCGCGCCCGGTGCGGCCTGGGCGCTAGAGGCCGGCGAGAACGCAGGCGGCGAGGACTCGAGGAGGCTACAGAATGGCGGCACGATCCGTCGCGGTGACGCGCGAGCAGGTGGTCGACGCACTGCGCGATGTCATGGATCCCGAACTGCACAAGAGCATCGTCGAGCTCAACATGGTGAAGGACGTCGAGATCCGCGGCGGCGCGGTCAAGGTCGACGCGCTGCTGACCATCAGCGGCTGTCCGCTCCGCGAGACCATCACCAATTCGATCCGCGACAAAGTCAAGGCGCTGCCCGGCGTGGACAGCGTGGATGTGCAGCTCGGCGTGATGACCCAGGAGCAGCGGCAGGCCCTCGTCGGCCAGCTCCGGCCCGGTCCGCAGAAGCAGTCGCCGCTCCTGTCCCCGACGTCCACCACCCGCATTCTCACGATCGCCAGCGGCAAAGGCGGGGTGGGCAAGTCCACCGTCACCACCAACCTGGCCGTCGCGCTGGCCCGGCGCGGACGCAAAGTCGGCATCGTGGATGCCGACGTCTACGGGTTCAGCATTCCGAAGATGCTCGGCGTCACCGGCAAGCCGACCATCATCGATCAGATGATCATCCCGCTCGAATGCTGGGGCGTGCGCGTCATGTCGATCGGCTTCATGGTCGACGAGAACGAAGCCGTGATGTGGCGCGGGCCCATGCTGCACAAGGCGATCACGACGTTCCTCAGCGAGGTGTACTGGGGCGATGTCGAGGATCTGCTGATCGACCTCCCGCCCGGGACCGGGGACGTCTCGCTCACGATCGCGCAGACCCTGCCGCGCGCGGAGATGCTCATCGTGACGACGCCGCAGGAGACGGCGACGGGGGTGGCTTATCGCGCCGGCCGGATGGCGGAGAAGGTCAACACGCCGGTGGTCGGCGTGGTGGAGAACATGTCGTACTACCTCCCGGCGCCGGGCGCGGAGCCCGTGTACATCTTCGGCCGCGGCGGCGGCGAGCGGCTGGCCGGCCTGGTGCAGGCGCCTCTGCTCGGCCAGATCCCGCTCGATCCGGCGATCCGGGAAGCGGGGGACCGCGGCCGGCCGGTGACGGCGATGGCGCCCGACGCGCCGTCGGCGCAGGTGTTCTACGAGATCGCCGACGCGCTGCTCAAAGAATGAGCACCGTCCCGAAGCCGGAATCGACCGCGGCCTTGACGCCGGCCCAGATCAACACCGAGATCGAACAGCACGTCCGTCCGCAGACCTTCCCACTCGGCATCCGGATGCTGCGCGCGGGCGAGCCGCTGCCGGACAAGGTGCGCCGGCCCGCGGAGATTGGGATCAAGGTGGCGATCTGCCAGACCTTTTCGATCGCGCGCCGCTACGGGTGGGCGCTCGCGGTCGGCCGCGACGACTTGAGCTGTCCGCTCGCCAAGACCGCGTTCGGCTTCGAGCCCGTGCTGCCGTATTACGCGGAGGGGAACCTGGCGTGCGGCATGTACGTCGAGACGCCTGAAGCTGCCGCGCGGACGGAAGCCGAGGTGCCCAAGTTCGCGCTGGGGGAGTACGAGCGGATTCTCGTCGCGCCGCTCGGCCGCGCCGCGTTCGAGCCGGCCGTCGGCCTCGTCTACGGCAACTCGGCCCAGGTAATGCGGCTCGTCGCCGCCGCGCTGTACCAGCGCGGCGGGCGCCTCAGCAGCAGCTTCTCCGCGCGTCTCGACTGCGCCGACGCGGTGATCGAGACGATGCAGAGCGGGGAGCCGCAGGTGATCCTGCCGTGCTACGGCGACCGGATCTACGGCCAGACGGAAGACCACGAGATGGCGTTCGCGTTTCCGTGGGCGCGCGCGGCCGAGCTGGTCGACGGTCTGCGGGGGACGCAGCGCGGCGGCGTCCGGTACCCGATTCCGGCGTACCTGCGCTATACCGGCGAGTTTCCGGAGAAGTACCGCCGGCTCGACGCGATGTGGCAGGAGGACGCCGAGCGGCCGGACGTGGACAAGACAGGGGAAGAGAAGCGCAAGTGAAAGGGGCTGGCCGTTTCGGGCCGTTCCACGAGGACGGATCCTGGGGCGGCGACGCCTGCGCATCCCGCAGGTTAGTCCCCGCAAGGGGAGACGCCCAACCTTTAATGGGGGTGACCGAGCGTGGCTAAGCTCGTCAACGATCTATCGATTCGACTCGCGGGAGAGGCGGGCCAGGGCGTCGAGTCCGGAGGCGCCGGGTTCGCGCAGGCCCTCAGCCACGGCGGGCTCTGGCTGCACACCTACCCCGAGTACATGTCCCGCATTCGGGGCGGCCTGAACTTCTTCCAGATCCGCGTCTCGGAGCACCCCCTCTGGAGCCACCACGAGGGCATCCAGATGCTGCTCGCCTTCAGCCCGGAGGCGATCACCGATTACGCCGGCCACGTCGTGCCGGGCGGGGCGCTCGTCTTCGACGAGGGGCTCAAGGTCGACACGGCCGCGGCGGTCCGGCGCGGCGCGCAGCTGTTCAGCATGCCGCTGACCAAGATCGCGCAGGAACTCGGCGGGAACAAGATCATGGCCAACACGTGCGGCCTGGGCGCGCTCGCCGGCATCGTCGAGTATCCGTTCGACTTCATCGGCGACGTGATCACCAAGAACTTCAAGCGAAAGGGCGACGCCGTCGTCGAGGGCAACCTGAAGGTGGCGCGGGAAGGCTACCGCCTCGCGGCCGAGCGCTACGCCAAGTCCTTCGACTGGAAGATCAGCCCGCTCCCCGACCGTCCCGACCGGATGCTGATCAACGGCAATCAGGCGATCGCGGTCGGCTCGATCGCCGCGGGCTGCCGGTTCATCTCCGGCTACCCGATGACGCCGGCGAGCTCGGTGCTCGAGTTCATGGCGTCGCACGCCCGAAAGTACGACATCGTCGTCAAGCAGACCGAGGACGAGATCGCGGCGATCTGCTTCGCCATCGGCGCCGGCAACGTCGGCGCGCGTTCGATGACCGCGACGAGTGGCGGCGGCTTCGCCCTGATGACGGAGGCCCTCGGCCTCGCCGGGATGGCCGAGGTGCCGGTCGTGATCATCGAGGCGCAGCGGCCCGGGCCCTCGACCGGCATGCCGACGAAGACCGAGCAGGGAGACCTGCTGTTCGCGCTGTTCGCGAGCCAGGGCGAGTTTCCGCGGATCGTCCTCGCGCCCGGCACGCAGGAAGAGTGCTTCGACGCCACGGTGCGGGCGTTCAACCTGGCGGAGAAGTGGCAGTGTCCCGTGATCGTGATGACCGAGTTCTACCTGACCAACACCATGCGCACGCTGCCGCCGTCGGAGTTCCCGATCGAGCGCGTGGCGATCGACCGGGGCGAGCTGCTGACCGCGGAGCAGCTGGACAAACTCGGCGAGCCGTACCTGCGCTACAAGGACACGCCGAGCGGCGTGTCGCCCCGCGCGTTCGCGGGGCACCCGAAGGCGCTGCAGCAGACGTGCAGCGACGAGCACGACGAGTACGGCCACTTCGAGGACGAGGACGCGGCCAACCGCCTGCGGATGGCGGGGAAGCGCATGCGCAAGGTCCACAACATCGTGGAGGATCTGCGGGCGCCGTCGATCTACGGCCCGGAGCGGGCCGAGATCACGCTGATGGGCTGGGGCGCCACCTACGGCGCGGTGCGCGAGGCGGTGGACCTGCTGAACGCCCGCGGCACCCGCGCCAACCTGCTTCACTTCGTCGACATCTGGCCGTTCCCGGAGGCAAAGGCGGCGCCGCTGATCGAGGCCGCACGGCAGCTGATCGCGGTCGAGGGCAACCAGACCGGCCAGTTCGCGCAGATCGTCCGGGCGATGACCGGGCGGAAGGCCGACCGCATGATCTTACGGTGGGACGGCCGGCCGCTGTCCCCCGAGTACATTCTGGCGCAGCTCGAGGAGGCCAAGGTCCATGCTTGATCAGAAGCTCTACAACAACGCGATCAAAGTCACGTGGTGCCCCGGCTGCGGGGACTACGGGATCCTCAACGCGGTCAAGAGCGCGCTCGCGCAGCTGGAGATCCATCCGCACGAGGTGATGTTCTTCTCAGGCATCGGGTGCGGCAGCAAGCTGCCCGACTACCTGAACGCCAACGCGTTCACGACGATCCACGGCCGCTCGCTGCCGATCGCGATGGGCGCCAAGCTCGGCAACCACGACCTGCACGTCATCTGCATCACCGGCGACGGGGACGGGTACGGCATCGGCGGCAACCACTTCATGAACATCCTGCGCCGCAACCCCGACATCGTGCACATCGCCGAGAACAACATGGTCTACGGGCTGACGAAGGGCCAGTACGCGCCGACGAGCCCGCGGGGCTTCCAGACCAGCACGACGCCCGAGGGCAGTATCGAGGTCGCGTTCAACCCGCTGTCGACGGCGATCAACGGCGGCGCGACGTTCGTGGCGCGCGGGTTCTCCGGCGATCCGAAGCACCTCGCCAAGCTGATCATGGCGGCGATCCACCACAAGGGCTACGCGCTGGTGGACGTGCTGCAGCCGTGCGTCATCTACAACAAGATCAACACGTACGACTTCTACCGCGAACGCATCTACAAGCTCGACGAGGCCGGCCACGATGTGACCGATCGGACGGCGGCGTGGCACAAGGCGCACGAGTGGGGCGAGAAGATTCCGATCGGCATCCTGTATCAGGTGCAGGACCAGCCGACGTACGAGGATCAGGTCACCGAGCTCGCGGTCGGTCCCGTCGCGAAGCGCACGCTGGCGCCGCTCACGACGGCCCAGGCCGACGCGCTGCGCCGGGAGTTCTTTTAGCGGAGGGCCGAGGGTGGCGATCCCGTCCGGCAAGGTCGGGATGCGGTCGGCGGCGGTGCCGGGCGCCGGCCGGCCTGCGGCCGGCGCCCGTGTGATCCAAGCCGGCCGCCCAACGCGCGGCATGCGGCGCCATCAGCCGGGCGGCGTCGCCGCGCACCTCCGCGTCCTGGAGCGTCAGGGCTACCGCGCGACCCCGCAGCGGCGGGCGATCCTCCAGAGCCTCCTCAGTACCGGGCGGATCAATGTGCCGGCGGAAGACGTCTGCCGGCGCGCCCGCGCGCTCTGCCCCACCGTGAACCTTGCGACGACGTACCGGACGCTCGAACTGCTGGGCCGGCTTGGGATCGTGCGGCGGCTGACGTACGGGGATGGCCGGGCCGTCTTCTGCGCCAATCCGCGGCCCCATTACCACGGGACGTGTCTTGGGTGCGGCGCCGTCGTCGATCTGCCTCAGGGGCGGGTGGCGGAGGTCCTGGAGCGGGAGCAGTCCGGGCTCACCGATCCCGCGTTCGGCGTCGTGAGCCATCGCGTCGAATTCTACGGCTACTGCGCGTCCTGCCGCGGCGCAGGGGTCGAGGCGCTGCCTTCCGGCGGCCAGGCAGGCCGCGGGTGACGCGCGTCCGGTTCGCCGGCCGGGCCGCGATTCTGGCCGCGGCATTCGCGCTGAGCCTCGGTGGGTGGGGGAGTCCGGCGCACCGGCCCGCCGAAGCCGCTTCCGTGCCGGCTCCGGCGTCCGCCTCACCGTTTCCCGCTCTGCAGGGCCCCCTTAACATCACGGCCGACGAAGTGGTGGTCGACAACACCGGCACCGGTCTCATCGCGCGCGGGCACGTCCGCCTGACCTACAAGGCCGGCGTGGCCACGGCGAATCTTCTCCACCTCCGCCGCGCCGAGCGGACGGTCGAGCTCAGCGGCAACGTCACGCTGGCCGATCCGCAGGGCAAAGCGGCCGGCGACGACATCACCGTGACGTTCACCGCCGCCAATCAGGTCAGCCGGATCGTCATGGCCGGCAACGCCAGCGCCGAAACCAAGGATTATGCGCTGCAGGCCGACCACATCCTGGCCGACCGCGCCGCGGGCCGCCTCGTGGCCGACCGGCACGTCACCACGTTCATGGCGCCCGACCTGATCCTGAACGGCGACCGGGCCGTCTTCAACCAGGGGGCGCATTACGGCGTCATCAGCGGGCACGTCGCGGCGTCCAACCGCGCGGGACGCATTCTCGGCGAATGGATCGAATTCTTCCAGCAGAAGCAACAGGCGACGGTGCACGGGCCCGTGACCGCCGAGGTCTACGGCGCGACGATCACGAGCAGCATCGCCCACGTGGATTTTGTGAAGTCGAGCGCGGTCTTCACGGGGCACACGGTGGTCACCCGCCGGCAGGGTACGCTAAACGCCGACCGGGTGACGATCTTCTACAACACGCGGCGGCTCATCGCCGAGGGCGCGACGCACGCCCACTTTACGGATCTCGAAAGCGATAACCCCTAGTCGCGCCCCCCGCGCGGCCGGCCGCTGGTTCCTCGCCGTGGCGATCGGCGCCGCGGTGTTCGAGGCGATCGACGCGCTGAGTGCGGGCGGCGGTTCGTCCCTCAACGGCCGTTCTTCCGGTCCCTTCTCGGCAGTGCTCTTGTGGCTTCCGGTGATCTCGCCCGGCCTGGCCGGGCTCGTGGCGGCGTGGGCGGCCCCGCCCACGGCCCGCGCGGGTCTCCCGGCGGCGGCGGCGGCGGTATGGGCCCGGATCGGCGCGGACCGCCTCATCGGGGTGCTGCAAGGCGCGCAGCTGCCGCCGGAGACGGGCGTCGTGCTCGTCCTCGCGTTCGGGCTGCCGTGGACGGTGACGGCGCTTCTCGGAGGTCTGGTGCTCGTGGCGGGCCGGGCGGTGGTGCGGTCGCGGGCGCGCCCTAGGGCTCTTCGCCGCGCGTGATGTAATTGTAGAGCGTGCGGTCCCGGTACGCCAGGTTGAACTGCACCGCCGCGTCCCGGCTGCGGCCCGTGCGGTAGTAGGCCGAGCCCAGCATGTAGTGGAGGACGCTGTTGCTGGGGTCGAGGCGGACGGCCTCCTCCCACTGCGCGACGGTATTCTTCGCGTCGTTGTGCGTCGAGTACACGTACCCGAGGTAACCGTGGTTCATCGCGTTGCCCGGTTCCTGCCGGGTCACTTCGAGGAACTCGCGAAATGCCGTCTGGTGATCGCCCGAGACCCATGAGGCGAAGGCCAGGGAATACCGTGCCAGTAGGTCTTTAGGGTTCTTCTGCACGTCGGTCGAAGACTGCTGGATAATCCGGCGTTCCAAGGCCGGCCGTCCGGATTCGCCGCCCACCATGCGATCGATTTGCTTCAGCACGTGCCACCCGTCGATCAGCATGCCTTCGTGCGCGTAGACCATGGCAAGCCGGTACGATGTCTCCGGGTCCGGACGCTGCGCGATCTTCGTCTTGAGCCCCGGGATGAGGCCGCGCCAGCTGGATCCGGCCTGCTGCGCCTGCGCCGCGCGGCCGCCCGCCCCCAACAGAGCGGCGAGCAGCGCCAGCACGACGGCCACGGAGACGACGGACGGTACACGGCGGGGATTCGAACGCGAGGTCATCGGTGCGTCCTCCTGTCGGTCAACACTTCTAGTATACCGCAGGGCGGCTCCCGCCGCGCCGAGAAGTACAACCGGCGATGCGCGCCGTCCGGTTCCATCAGCACGGGGGCCCCGAGGTTCTGACTTACGAGGAAGCGCCCGACCCGGTTCCCGGTCCGGGTCAGGTTCTCGTCCGCGTGCGCGCCTGCGCGATGAACCACCTCGACATCCACGTCCGGCGCGGCATTCCCGGCATGACGCTGCCCCTGCCGCACACCCTCGGCAGCGACGTGGCGGGAGAGATCGCGGCGGTCGGGCCGGGCGTCACCGACTGCAAGGCCGGCGACGCGGTGGTCGTGAACCCCGGGGTCGGCTGCGGCCACTGCGAGGCGTGCCTGTCCGGCGAGGACAACCTCTGCCGGCGCTACTCGATCCTGGGCGAGCACATCCCCGGCGGCTACGCCGAGCTCGTCGCGGTGCCCGAGGCGAACATCCTGCCCAAGCCGGCGCGGCTGTCATTTGCGGAGGCGGCGGCCGTCCCGCTCGTCTTTCTCACCGCGTGGGACATGCTGGTGGTGGGCGCGCGTGTCCGGCCCTCGGAGACGGTGCTGGTCTGGGGGGCCGGCAGCGGGGTCGGGAGCGCCGCGATCCAAATCGCCAAAGAGTTCGACGCCCGGGTGATCGCCGTCGCGGGCGCGGACTGGAAGCTCGAACGGGCCCGCGCGCTCGGCGCCGACGAGACGATCAACCACGCCACGCAGCAGGTGGGCGACGAGGTCCGGCGCCTGACCGGCCGCCGCGGGGCCGACATCGTCTTCGAGCACGTCGGCCAGGCGACGTGGGAGACGAGCCTGCGGGCGCTCGCCCGCGGCGGCCGCCTCGTCACCTGCGGGGCGACGAGCGGCTTCGCGGCGCAGACGGATCTGCGGTACGTCTTCGCGCGCCGCGTTCTCATCCGGGGCACGTTCATGGGCGGCAAGGGCACCATGCACGAGATCATGCGGCTCGTCGAGGCCGCGCGGCTGCGTCCGGTGGTGCACGACGTGCGGCCGCTCGAGGACGTGCGCCGCGCGCACGAGGCGATGGAGCGGAGCGAGCAGTTCGGAAAGCTGGTGCTCGAGCCGTAACGGTCAGCGCTTCGGCGCCGGGGCGGGATGCTCGGCGCCGATCCACGCGGCGCCGCCCTCCCACACTTCCTTCTTCCAGATCGGCACCGTCTGTTTCAACGTGTCGATCGTGTAGCGGCCGGCGTCGAAGGCGTCGCCCCGATGCGGCGCGGAGACGGCGACCGCCACGCTCGGCTCGCCGACCCCGAGCCGCCCCGTGCGGTGCACGATGGCGATCCGCGTGACCGGCCAGCGCTCCGTGACCGTGGCGGCGATCTTCGCCATCTCGCGGCGGGCCAGCGTTTCGTACGCTTCGTAGACCAGGTGGTCGACGCGCCGGCCGCGGGCGTTGTCGCGGACGACGCCGAGGAACAGGACCACCGCGCCGGCCCGCGGATCGGCGACCGCGCGCAGGACCCGGTCCGTCGAGATCGGCCCGCCGGTCAACTCGACCGTGACGGCTCCGGCGTCCCCGCCGCTCACGGGCGGAATCAGCGCCACTTCGGCGGCGCCGCGGAGCGGGCGATTGCCGGTCACGTATTCGTCGTTGATCGCGAACCCGGACGGCGGCGGGAGGGTCCGAAGACCGGGGTACCGGGCGACGAGCGCCGTCCACAGCGCGGCGCCGTCGGCGTCGTCGTGCAGCGGAAGTTCGACCTGCGAGGCGCCCACCGCTTCCCGGTACGAAGCAAAGAGCCGGACCTTGATCTTCACGGCCACGATTGTAGCATAGGCGGAACCATACGGCCGCGCGGCGCGTTACGATGGGATGAGCGTCCGGGAAAGTACGGAACGCGTGGAATTCACAACGGCCGGCGGCGCGCCCGCCCGCAAGGAGATGGCAGCGCGTGTTCACCGTTCGACGTATCGCGATCGTCGCGCTCGCGGTTGCATTCGCGACCGCGGGGACGTTCCCGGTGGCGGGGCGGGCCCCGGCCGCCAACGCGGCGCTCTTCAGCGTGAGCGAGCAGCAGGAGATCCAGATCGGGCGTGAGGTCGAGCGGCAGCTCGCCCAAAAGCCCGGCTTCGTCGACGACCCGGGGTTGACCGAGAATCTCACCGAGATCGGACACAAGCTGGCCGCGGTCTCGGAGCGGCCCAAATTGCCCTGGACGTACCACATCCTGCGCGACAGCAGCGTGAACGCGATCGCCGCGCCCGGCGGGTACATCTTCGCGACGCGCGGGCTGTTCGGCTTCGTCAAATCCCAGGACGAGCTGGCCTTCGTGATCGGGCACGAGACCACGCACGTCGCGCACCGGCACGCCGTCGATCTGGCGCAGAAGGACATGGAACTCCAGTTTGGCGCCGTGATTCTCTCGCAGGTGTTGTTCGGCGGCAGCTGGTCCGCCTCGATCTTGAGCCAGATCGGCCGGAACATGATCGACGCGAAGTTCTCGCGCGACAAAGAGTACGAGGCGGACCATTACGGCGTCATCTACGCCCGGAAGGCGGGATACGACCCGACGCAGTCGATCGCGTTCTTCGACCGGCTGCGCACCCAGGAAAAGACCCAGCCGGGGCTCGCCCGGGCCTTCGAGAGCCACCCGGAGACGCCGGCGCGCATCGGCGCCGTCTGCACCGAGTTGACCGGGATGGGCTACCACATCACCTGTCCGGTGGCGCCGGCCTCGGCCGGCCGTCCCGCCTCGCCGGGTGGTCCGGCGGGATCGACCCCGGCCCAGCCCGCGGGCACGCCGGCCCTCGCCCCGTCGCAGGAGCACAACTAAGCGGGCGGAATCCGCGCGAAGGGATCGCCCGCGGCGCGGCCCGAAGTTCCCGGCGTGAGCCGCGCCCGGATCGCCGACCCGTACGCCGCGCCGGGCACGTATCGCAAAGCGCAGCTGCACTGCCACACCACGCGCTCGGACGGTCGCGACGACCCCCGAACCGTCGTCGAGCGCTACCGCGCCGCCGGCTACGCCTTCGTGGTCTTCACGGATCACAATCGCGTGACCGCCTGTGACGAGCTCAACGACGGCGCGTTCGTGGCGCTCCCCGGCGTCGAGACCACGGTCCCCCGGCCGTTCCGGCCGCTCGGCCCGCATATGGGCCGGCTTGGTGCGCCGGGGTCGCTCGACGCGCGCGGCGCGCAGGCCTGCGTCGACGCGACCGTGGCCGCGGGCGGCGTCGTGTCGCTCCACCATCCGTCGTGGACCGGCAACTTCGGGACCGGACGATGGCCGCTCGCGGAGATGCTGGCGCTTCGCGGTTACCACCTCGTCGAGATCAGCAACCACCACAGCGGAACCCGGAGCGACCTGCGGCGCTGGACCGCGGTGCTCCGGCGCCGCGGCGCGACCGGGGCCGTCGGGGCTGTCGCGGCCGACGATTTGCACCGCCCGCGCGATCTCGACACGGGCTGGGTTATGGTGAAGACGCCCGCCGTCGCCGCCGGTCCGTTTCTCGACGCGCTGCGGTCGCTGGCGTTCTACGCGTCCACGGGTCCGGTCGCAGAGTTCAGCGTGCGAGACGGGACGATCACCGTCGAGACCGACGCTCCAACGATCCGGTTCATCGACGGTGCGGATGGTGTGCGCGTCGAACGGTCGGGGCCGTCGGCAGCCTATGAACCGGCCGGTGATGAACAGTTCGTCCGGGTGGAATGCATTGGGCGCTCGATGACCCGGACGGGGGTCCCGGCGACCGCCTGGTCGCAGGCGTTCTGGATCGACCTGAGCTAACGACGGCGCCGGGCCGCGCGCGGCCCGGCCGGACGCGGCCCGGCCGTTCCTCCCGATCCGACGCGCGGCGCCGCGACCCCCAGCGCCAGGCGAATGTACGTCGTTAGCATGTGATTGATCGCAAGGTGCGCATCCTCGACGACCTGGTAATCGTCGCTCGGCACCACGATCGCGTGGTCCGCCAGCGCCCGCACCGCGCCGCCGTCCCCGCCGAGGAGCGCGAACACGCCGGCCCCCGCGACGCGCGCGGCGCGCGCCGCCGCCACGATGTTCGGCGAATGTCCGCTGACCGAGAGCAGCAGGACGGCGTCTCCCTCCCGGGCGAGGGTCGTTACCTGCTCCGCAAACGCCGTCTCGTAGGCGCCGTCGTTGGCCCAGGCCGTCACCACGCTGGACGCGTCGCCGAGGGCGACGGCGCGAATCCGGGGGGCACCGGCGCGGGGCGGGCGGCCCAGCGCCGCCTTGCCGAGATCGACCGCCATGTGGGACGCGTTCGCGGCGCTGCCGCCGTTCCCGGCGATGAGGAGGAGCCCCCCGGCGCGCGTGATCTGCCAGAGCCGCTCGGCCGCGGCCACGAGGTCCGAAGTGTCGACCGCGGCGAGGGCCGCGCGGAGCCGGAAGACGTGGTCGTCCATCGCGGCGCGGGCCGTGCCGGGCGCCACGGTCATGCCGGCGGAGACCGGCCGTTTGGCGGCGCGTCGAGCGGCCGGGCGCGTGCGGCTACTCCTCGACATAGATGATCCGGCTCCCGAACGGTTCGAGGTGAATCGGGATCCGCCGCAGCTCCGGCAGGCGCTCGACGATCCGCGCGTGGTCGCGCGGCGCGGCGAACAACAGCAGGAAGCCGCCGCCTCCGGCGCCCACCACCTTCCCGCCGACGGCGCCCGCCGCGCGGGCCCGATCGTACCACTCATCGATCTGCGGGCTCGAGATGCCGCTCGCGAGCCCGCGCTTGATCTTCCACCCGGCGTCGAGGATCTCGCCGACCGTGTCGAGCCGGCGGTCGAGGATCGCGGCGCGCAGGTCGAGCGCCAGGTCGCGCAGCCGCGCCGCGTCGCTCAGCGCCGCGGCGCCGTCCTCGAAGTTGCGCTGCTGTTCGGCGAGAATCGAGTCGGCCCGCCGCGTGAACCCGGTGTAGAGGAGCAGCAGATGCGCCTCGAGCCCGCGCCGGAACTCGCCGCCGGGCAAGAGCGGCTCGACCAGGACGCCGTCCGGCTCGAACCGGATGAACTGCAGTCCCCCGTACGCGGCGATGTACTGGTCCTGCTTGCCGATCGGCTTGCCGAGGCGGCCGAGCTCGATCTCGCAGGCTTCCTCCGCGAGCCGCTTCGCGCCGACGTGGCGGCCCGCGAAAGCGTGGAGCGCGTGCAGCAGCCCGACCGTGTAGGTGCTGGAGGAGCCGAGCCCGGTGCCGCGGGACGGAATGTCGGAGATCGAAGTGATTTCGATCCCGCCGCTGATCCCGGTCGTCCGCAGCGCTTCGCGGATCAACTCGTGCTTGAGATCGTCCACGCGGTCCACCATCTCCGTTGTGGAGTAGCTCGCGCGGATCTTGTCGTCGAACTTCCGGTTGACGGTGATGTACATGTACTTGTCGATCGCGGTCGCGACGACGGCCCCGGATCCGCGCTCGTAGACCGCCGGAAAGTCCGACCCGCCGCCGGCGAAGCTGATGCGAAGCGGTGTGCGCGTAATGATCACGGCGCAACACATTCGCGCAGCGGCACGATTTGCTCCTCCCGCGCGGCCTGCCGTATAATCCATGCGTGATACGCCGTCCCGCGGAACTGGTCATCGTCTCGAGCGGGCCCGGTGAGGTCTCGACGTGGGCGGTCCCGATGGCGCGCGCCGCGGCGGCGTGGGCCGCCGCCCGCGGGCAGACGCTCACGCTGTCCCTCGTGCTCCCCCCGTGCCAGTTTGCGAGCGGCCAGGAAGCCGCCTTCGCCCGCCGTCAGGGCCTCTTTTCGCGCGTGCTCGGGCCGCGCGACTGCCTCGCCGTGGTGACCGGCCTGCGCCGCCTCACGCTCGCCGGCAGCGGCTGCGTGCTGCACCTGGGCGGCGACCTGTGGTATTCGTCCACGCTGGCCCGCCGCGCGGGGGTGTCCGCGTACGCCTACGTCGAGACGCCGCTGATCCGCTCGCGGGCACACCGCTTCGCGCGCATCTTCGTGCCGTCGCAGGACCTGGCCGGCCGGCTGATGTCCGCGGGGGTGCCCGCCGGCCAGGTCGTGACCGTCGGAGACCTGCGCGTCGACGCGCTGACCCAGGCCCGGCCGGCCGCGCGGCCGCGGCGCGGCGGCGCGCGGGTCGCGCTGTTCCCGGGCAGCCGGCGGTGGATTGTCGGAGGCTTCCTGCCGTTCTTGCTCGAGACCGCGGACGCGATGCGCGCGCGCCGGGGCGACGTGGAATTCGCGCTCGTCGCGTCGCCGTTTCTCCCCCGCGGGGCGCTCGCCGCGGCGCTGCGCGGCGGGCGGACCAACGTGGAGCGTCTCGGCATCACCGTCGTGGACGGCGACGACCTCGGGGCCGCGGCCGGGACGGACCTTGCGATCACGCTGCCGGGTACCAACACGGTGCAGCTCGCGGTGCTCGGCGTGCCCATGGTCGTCGTGCTGCCGCTCGACCACCCGGGGCGCATCCGCACCGAAGGGTTGAGCGAGTGGCTGGCGCGGATTCCCGGTCTCGGCGGCGCCATCAAGGGCGTGATGGCGTGGCGGTTTCTCCGGCGGCCGCACGCGCTGGCGTGGCCCAACCGGGAGGCGGGGCGGATGATCGTGCCGGAGATGGTCGGCCGGGTCGACCCGGCCGAGGTGGCGCGCCGCGTGCTCGCGATGCTCGACGATCGGGCCGGACTCGACGCAACCGCGCGTGACCTGCGGGACGTGTACCGCACGCCGGCCGGGGTCGCCGACCGCATGCTCGAGGTGATGGCCGCGGCGCTGACCGGCCCCGCCGAACGCCCCGCGGTCCTGGCGTGACGCCGCGCCTCCTGATCGTCAGCAACGGCTACGGCGAGGATCTCGAGGCGGCGCAGATCGTCCGGGCGCTGCCGCCGGGGCGCGTCGAGGTCGCCGCCTATCCGCTGGTCGGCCTGGGGCATTCGTTCCCGCGGGGTGTCGATCTGCTCGATCCGCGGCGCGACTTTCCGAGCGGCGGCTTCGGCATCCGCGCCGGATGGCAGAGCATGTGGGCGGATTTGCGGGGGGGCTGGCTCGCGTTTTGGCGCCGGCAGCGGCGGACGCTGCGCGCGCAGCGGGGCAAGGCCGGAGTCGTGCTGGCGGCGGGCGACGTGTACTGCCTCGGGATGGCGGCCGCGGCGGGCGGCCCGACCGTGTACCTCGCGCTGCCGAAGTCGGAGTACGTCTCGCCGCATTCGCCGCTCGAGCGTTCGCTCATCCGGCGATTTGCCGACCGGGTCTTCGCGCGCGACGAGGTCACGGCGGACGCGCTGCGGCGCCGGGGGATCGACGCGCAGTACGTCGGCTTCACGCTGATGGACACGCTGGCGCTGACGGGGGAGACGTTCGGCTTGCCGGACGGGCGTCCCGCTGTGACGCTGCTGCCCGGAAGCAAGCCGCCCGCGTTCGAGAACCTCAACCTGCTCCTCCGGGCGATGGATCTCGTGGCGGCGCGCCTGACGCCGGCGCCGGACGTGCTCGTCGCATGGCCGCCCAACCTCGCGGGCGAGCGGCTGCGGCGCACGATCGAAGCCGCCGGCGGGACCTGGAGCGACCCGCGGCACTTCCGCGCCGGCGCGCTCGACGTCACCGTGGCCTCGGACCATTTTGCCGATGCTCTGGCGCGAGGGACCGTGGTCCTCGGCATGGCCGGCGCAGCGCACGAGCAGGCGGCGGGCCTCGGGAAGCCGATCGTGGCGTTTCCGGGCACCGGGCCCCAATTCACGCCCGCGTTCCTCGCGGAACAGCAGCGGCTGCTCGGTGACGCGCTCGTTGCGACCCGTTCGGCGGAAGAGGCCGCGGAGGCGATCGTGCGCCTGCTGAGCGACCCGGCCGAGCGCGACCGGCGGGGACGCGTCGGGCGCGAGCGGCAGGGCGGGCCCGGCGGCGCCGCGGCGATCGCCCACTATCTGCTCCAACGGCTCGCGGCGTAGGACGCAGCGCCCGGATGCGGAACCGCGAGCGCGTGTGGGCGGCGGCCGTGCTGGCCGCCGCGGTCATTCTGACCTTTTACCGCCTCGGCGCCGGCACGCTCTGGGATCAAGACGAGACAAAGTACGCGCAGGTCGCGCGCGAGATCCTCCAGACCGGCGACCCCATCACGCTCCACGTGAACGGCAGTCCGTGGTACGTGCACCCGCCGCTCTACATGTGGCTGGTCGCGGCGACGGGCCGGATCGCCGGGTTCAGCACGTTTACCGTTCGCCTCTGGTCGGGCGCCGGGAGTGTGCTCGCGGTGTACGCGACGATGCTGCTCGGCTGCGCGCTGTTCAACGCGCGTACCGGCATCCTGGCCGGTGCCGTCCTCGCGGTCACCTTTCACTTCCTCGTGCAGTCGCGGCTCGCCGTCTTCGATACGGTGCTGCTTGCCTTCATGCTCCTCGCCACCTACCGCGCGGTGCTCGGCTACCGGCGGGGGCGCGCGGCGGACCACCTGTGGTTTTTCATCTTTGCCGGTGTCGCGACCCTGACGAAGGGCCCGATCGGCCTCGTCTTGCCGGGCCTCGTGATGGCGGCGTTCGTCACGGTGCGGCGGGCGTGGTCTCGGTGGCGGGAAGTGCCCTGGGCCGCGGGGCTCGTCCTGTACGCGCTGATCGGCCTGTCCTGGTACGCCGCGGAGGCGCTGCTGCACGGTCCGGCGTTTGTCCGGACGGTGCTGGGCTACTACGGCGTCGGGCGGTTCTTCGGCGTCGTGGAGAATCAGGCCGGGCCCTGGTACTACTACGTTCCGATCCTCGTGCTCGGCGCGTTTCCGTGGAGCGCCTTTTGGCCCGCCGCGGCGGTCTGGCACGGCCGGCGGCTCCGCGACGACGGCAGCCTGTTCGTCGTGCTGTGGTGCGGCATCGTCATCGTCTTCTACTCGATCGCGCAGACCAAATTGCCGAATTATGTCCTGCCGGTGTATCCTCTGGCCGCGGTCGGCGTCGCGGCGATGTGGGACCGTCTGCTCGAGCGGCGGCCGGACGCGGGCGCATGGCGGTTGACCGCCTCCGCCGCGCTGCTGGCCGCGCTGGTGGCGGCGCTCGAGTGGGGCATCGGGCACTACCTTTCGGGCCTGTACCCCCGGCAGTACCACGAGTTCAGCCGGGTCCTGATTCCGCCCGGCATCGCCCTCGCCGCCGGGGCCGCGGTCGCGATCGCGCTTCTCGTCGCGGGACGCCGCGCGGCCGCGTTCGTCGCGTTCTGCGCCGCGATGGCGCTCACCTGGCTCGGCGTGATCACGTGGGTCGTCCCGCTCGTGGAGGCGCAGAAGCCGATGCCGGTCGCGGCCCGCGCGATCGCCGAGGCGTGGCGCCCCGGCGATCGAATCGTGGGCTACCGGCTCGATATCTACTCGTCGCTGATCTATTACTCGGGGCACCGCGTGGAGTGGCTCGACACGCCGCTGGAACTGGCCAACGACGCCTGCCTGCCGGGCCGGGCGTTCATCGTCATCGCCAAGTCCGAGCGGCCGCACGTGGCGCTGCCGAAAGGACTGACCATGTTGTCATCGCCCGATGGCGTCGACGTGCTGGTGAAGCCGGCGGACCTCAAGTGCCCCTAGGTGATGATGTCAGTGATGATTACCGGCCCTCGCTTCGTCCCGCCGCCGGCTCGCGGTACACGGCGTCGCTGCGGCCCGTGGCGGGACGCACCGGCTGCGGCGCCGCGGACGCGCGTGCCGTCGCGTCGGGCGACCTGAGCGCCCGGAACACGCCCTCGTAGAACGCTTCCCACAGCAGAAAACTGTAGCATTCATTCAGAATCAACAGCCACCCGCGCGCCTCTGCCCGGGGCACGATCCACCAGATCAGCGGCGTGATCAGCGGCGTGCGGTAGACCAGCCACTTCACCGGCAGCATGAACGGCGCGATCTCGAGAAAGATCCCGATGCGCGGCGCGCGGTGGTACTTGCGCCAGAAGTAGACGGCGCCGACGCCGGCCTGACGCAGCTTCTCCCGCACGCCCATCAGATCTTCGACGTGATGGTGGTATCCGAGCGCGAGCGGCTCGTACTCGAACCGCACCCCGCGCCCGTGCATCCGGATCGCGAGCTCGATGTCCTCCCAGCCGTAGCCGCTGAACGTCTCGTCGAAGCCGCCGGCCTCCAGCACGTCCTGCCGGAGCATCGAGCAGTTGCGCGTCGTCACGTGAAACGGGGAGAGGTCGCGGCGCCGGCGGATCGTGAGGTCGGGTGTCATCTCCTTGACCTTCATGAACGGCGTGACGCGCGACTCCGGATGGGTGATCGTGCGGCCCTGGACGCCCCGGCCCGCGGCGCCGGCCGGATAGTGCCGGTGGTGCTCGGCCAGCAGCGTCGGCGTGGCCCAGAGGTCGGAATCCAGGAAGACGACGATGCGGCCTTCCGCGCTGCGCACGCCGAGGTTCCGGGCCGCGGAGCGGCCGCGGTTGGCCTCGGTGACGCAGCGGACCGCCGCGCCCGGCTGCCGCTGCGCCTCGGCCAGCATCTCCGCGGTGCCGTCCGTGCTGCCGTCGTCCACCACGACGATCTCGTACAATTCGGACGCCAGGGTCTGGTCCCGCAGCGCCCGGATCGTCTCCCGCAGCACCTCGCGGTTGTTGTACGTGGGGATGATGACGCTAATCTCCATGGGCCCGGCTTCCCGGCCGCATCTGGCCGTTCGCATAGAGATGGGCGAGATAGTGCGCGTTGAGCACGCCGGAGAGGAGGATTCGCCCGAGGCCCGGCACGCCGGCCCGGTCGGCCCAGCGGACGCAGGCTTCGACGTTGGCGGGGCCCACTACGCCGAACACCCGCTGCACCGTGTTGAGCGCGTGGTGGAACGGCGTGAACTGCAGGGCGAAGCGCGCCTCGAGCGTCGGGTGCTTTTCGTAGAAGAGCCACGCGGTGCGGGCCCGCTCCGCCTCCTTGGCGAGCAGCCCCTCGAGGCTCCCCGGCGAGACCTCTTCGTGATAGTGGTACAGAGCGGCGTCCCGGCGGTAGACGCGGCGGAGGCCGAGCGCGCGCAGGCGGAAGCCCAGGTCGAGGCCCTCCCAGCCGTAGGGGTAGAACACCTCGTCGAAGAGGCCGACCTGGTCGAGGTGGCGGCGCCGCACCGAGGCGTTGTCGGTATCGAAATACGCCGTCGAGAGGTCGAGCAGACCGCCGCGGACGGCAAACGGCTGCTCGTACGACCGCGTGAGGATGACCGGGCCGCGGCCGACGGCGTTCGGGTGCGCCTCGTGAATCGCCACGTGCGCGGCTAAAAACGACGGCGCCGCGAAGTTGTCGCTGTCCACGAAGACGATGACGTCCCCGCGCGCCTCGCGGATCGCGTGGTTCCGCGCGCCCGGCACGCCCCGCCGCTCCCGCAGCCAAAACGGCCGCACCGCGCAGCGCGAGCTCCGCACCGCGGCCTCGACCACGGTCCGCGTCTCGTCGGTGGAGGCGTCGTCCACCACCAGGATCTCGTACCGGTCCGGCGCCAGCGACTGGTCCGAGAGGTACTGCAGGCACCGGGCCAGCATCGCGGCCCGATTGCGCGTCGGGGTGATGACGCTCGCGGTGAGGCTCACGACGCCGGCGGTGATTTCACGGCGGCCGGTCCCGCGGGCCGTCCGGCAGGCACCGTCACCGGAACGGCGGCCTCCTCGAGCAGCTGGCTGCGGACGAGCCGGCTGTACGGACCCTCGCGCGACGCGAGCTCGTCGTGCCGGCCCGTCTCGGCGATCTGTCCGTCCAGCATGACGACGATCCGGTCCGCGCTGCGCACGGTCGAGAGCCGGTGCGCCACGATGAACGTCGTACGCCGCTCGGTGAGCCGCGCCATCGCGTCCTGGATCGCCTCCTCCGACTCGGCGTCGAGCGCGGAGGTGGCCTCGTCGAGGATGTAGATCGCCGGGTCGTTCAGCACCGCCCGGGCGAACGCGAGCCGCTGCCGCTGCCCGCCCGACAGCTGCATGCCGTCCTCGCCCAGGTCGGTGTCGTAGCCCCGCGCCAGGGCCGCGATGAAGCCGTGCGCGTTCGCGACTCGGGCCGCCTGCTCGATCTCCGCGCGCGAGGCCCGGGGCCGGCCGTAGGCGATGTTCTCCGCGATGGTGCCCGCGAAGAGGATCGTCTCCTGCGGGACCAAGCCGATCTGCGCCCGCAGCGAGGCGATCGTGACGCGCCGGAGATCGTAGCCGTCGATCTCCACCGTCCCCCCGGTCGGATCGTAGAAGCGCGGGATGAGGTTCACGAGGCTGGTCTTGCCGGCGCCGCTTGGTCCGACGATCGCGACGTGCTCGCCGGGCTGCACCTCGAACGTGATATCGCGCAGCGCGAGGCGGTCCGGCTCGTAGGCGAGGGAGACGTGCGAAAATCGGACGCGCCCCCGGAGGCGCGGCATCGGGATCGCGCCCGGCGCGTTGCGAACCGTCTCCGGCACGTCGAGCAGCTCATAGACGCGCTCGAGCCCCGCCATCGCCTGCCGCGCCTCGGAGTAGAGCCGCGTCAGGCTCATCGCGGGATCCATCGCGAGGGCAAGGTACCCGAGGAACGCGAGCAGCGAGCCCGGGGTCATTTCGTGGCGCGCGACGTACTGCGCGCCGCCCCACAGCACCAGCACCAGCGCGAGCGCGGTCAGCAGGCTGACCAGCGAGACCTCCACGGCGATGAGGCGGCGGATGCCGTAGTTGGCCTGGAACGTGCGCTCGTTCTCGCGCCCGAACCGCTGCTCCTCGCGCGACTCCTGCACGAACGCGCGGATGACGCGCGCGCCGATCACCGACTCTTTGATCAGCGCGGTGAGGGAGGCGACCTGCCGCTGCGCGCGCGTGGAGATCTTGTGCACTTCCCCGCCGAACAACCGCGCCGCCAGCACGAACGCCGGCAGGGTGAAGAACGTCAGCACCGCCAGGCGCCAGTTGATCAGGAAGACCATCACGATGATCCCGGCGAGGGTCAGCCCGGTCGTGATGACGTCGACGATGCCGCCCAGGAGGCGCTGCTCGATCAACTGTGTGTCCTGGATGGTCCGCGAGATGACTTCCCCGCTGTGCCACGCCGCGAAGCGCGCGAGCGACCACCCCTGCACGCGGTGGAAGATGCGCGCCCGCAGGTCGGCGACGAGGCGGTGGCCCACGAACGCCAGCAGCGATAGCTGCACGTAGAGGCAGATGCTGCGGAAGATGTAGATGCCCAGGACGACCAGCGCGGCGCGGTTGAGGATGCCGAGGCTGCCGGTCTGGATGATCCGGTCGGCCTGTTGGCCGAGGTACCGCGGCACGTACAGCCAGGCGACGGCCACCAGGACCGCCGCGCCGACGCCGCCGATCAGCTGGACCGTGTACGGGCGCAGAAACGCGGCGAGCCGCCGCAAATCCGCCATGGGGCCATTATACATGGGGCCGCCGGTGCGGGCCAGGACGCGCTACGGTTTCGGCGTGAGCAGCGGATGCGTGGCCAGCGCGAAGGCCGCGACCGTGCTCAGGATCGAGGCGCGGCCGTCGCGGACGGCCGCGGCCAGCTCCTCGACGGTCAAGAGCAGCATCTCGGTGTCCTCGAGGTCGTCCGTCGCGCGCTCCGCGACACGCCGGACGCCGCGCGCCGCGAAGAAATTGGCGGTGCCGCATCCGTAGGTGCCGTTGGGGACGAACGCGCCGAGCGGCCGCCAGTCGTCCGACACGTACCCCGTTTCTTCGAGGAGCTCGCGCCGGGCGCAGGCGAGCGGATCCTCGCCCGGCTCCCGCATACCGGCCGGCAGCGTCAGCGTCACGGCGCGGGCGCCGTGCCGGTACTGCCGCTCCACGATCACGCGCCCATCGGGCGTTTGCGCGAAGACGACCACGAACTCCGGCAGCGTCACCTGCCGGTAGTCGTCGATCACCCGGCCGTCGGGGAGCCGAACGCGGTCGACCGAGACCGTGATCCAGGGCGGCGCGGAATAGACCTGCGTCGTTCCGAGGACCGTCCACGGCTCGAGCGGGCGGCCGCCCTTTCGCGCCCCCGGCTTCACGGGCGGGGCTCAGCTTCGGGCACCCGCGGCGCCCCGCGGCCGCGGACGAGCCGCGCTTCCCGCCGCCAGTGTTCCAGCAGGTTCGCGAGACTCTCGTCAAAGCCGATCTCGGGCGCCCAGCCCGTTTCCGCGCGGAACTTGTCTACGCACGGAATCTGCAGCGTGACGTCCTTGGGCCGCAGCAGCGCCGGATCCAGCCGTGTCCGGATGGGGACGCGGCTCAACGCGATCAGCCGGTCGAGGCACTCGCCGACGGTCAACGTGGTCGTGCCGCCGATGTTGTAGGCTTCGCCGGGCCGGCACCGCAGCAGGGCCACCCAGTAGGCGCGCATCGCGTCGCGGATGTCGATGAACGTGCGGACGGAGTCGAGGTTCCCGTGGGTGAGCTCGTCCTGCAGTCCGGCTTCGATCCAGGCGACCTGGCGGGCAAACGACGTGGCGAACAGGTCGGCCCGCCTCGGATTGAGATAGGTGAACATCCGGGTGCGGACGATGCGCATCCCGTAGGCGGCGAAATAGCTCCAGCCCAGGAGATCCTGCGCAGCCTTGGAGACGGCGTACGGGCTGACCGGCCGCATCGGCGCGTCTTCGCGGATCGGGACGTCCTTGGGGTCGACCTGGCCGTACACTTCCGACGTGCTGCAGAGCTGGATCAGCGGGTCGAGGCCCAGCCGCCGGACCGCCTCGAACAGGTTGCTCGTGCCGGCGATGTTGTTCTGCAGCACGATGCCCGGGGTGTCGAACGACGCGCGCACGTTGGCGAGTGCCGCGAGATGGAAGATGCCGTCCGGCTTCGCCCGCTCGAGCACCGACAGCACGGCGGCGAAGTCCACGAGGTCGCATTCGTGGACGGTCACGCGTCCGGCGAACAGGTCGCGGTACCGGTCCGCGCTGTGCCGGCGGGCGATGCCGTGGACCTCGACCTCCGGCCGGCTGTTCAGAATGTACTCGGCGAGGTAGCTGCCCCCCGAGCCGGTCACGCCGGTAATGAGGGCGCGGCGGATGGCCGGCGTCACGCGGCCTCCATCACGACGCCCGCGATGAACTCGACGTCGCGCGCGGAGAGCGAGGGGTGGTTGGGGAGGAAGAACCCCGTGTGGTGAATGCGGTCGGCCATCGGAAAGCTCGCCCGGCCGTAGCGCTTCACCCAGAACGGATGCAGGCCGAGGTTGCCCGCGGAAAAGATACGCGTCTCGATGCCGGCCCGGTCGAGGGCGCGCACGATCCGCCGCCGGTGATCGACGTCGTCCGCGAGCAGGCCGAAGGAGATGCTGCAGACGCGCGACCCCGGGACCGGCCGTTGGACGTAGAAGCGGGGGCCGAGCCGGCGGCCGTAGATGCGGTGGTTGCGCTCGCGCCCGCGGATGATCCATTCGAGCTTGCGCAGCTGTCCGAGCCCGATGTAGGCGTTGAGGTCGGTCGAGCGCAGGTTGAACCCCGGCTGGTAGAAGACGAAGGGCCGGTGAAAGTCGTCGATCCGGTGGCGGCGGACGAGCGCCAGGTGCCGCCGCCCGGTGAGGTCCTTGCTCCACCCGTGCGCGCGGCTGAGGCGCAGCAGGTCGTTGAACCCGCCGTCATCGGTGCTCACCATGCCGCCTTCGATGGTCGACATCTGGTGGCCGAAGTAGAACGAGAAGCTGCCCATGTCGCCGAACGTGCCGACCGCCCGTCCGCGGTACTCCGCGCCGATCGCGGCGCAGGCGTCTTCGATCAGGAAAAAGCCGTACCGTTCGCGCAGCGCGCGCATCTCGCGCATCTTGTGCGGCACGCCGAGCACGTGGACGAGCATCACCGCGCCGGGGCGGTGCCGCTTGAGCAGCCGCTCGAGGTGATCGAGGTCGAGTCCGAAGGTCTCCGGATCGGCCTCGCAGAGCAGGGGTTGAAACCCGAACTGCAGGGCCGGCGCCACCGACGTCGCCCAGCCGACCGACGGGAGCACGACTTTGCGGTTCTTGAGCCGTCCGGACATCAGCAGCACGTAGAACATCAGCAGATTCGCCGAGGATCCGGAGTTGCAGAATACCGAGTACCGGCTGCCGAACCGCCGGCTCCACTTCTGCTCGAACTCGGAGACGCGCGGCCCCTGCGTGAGGTGCGGCATCGTCCGGAGCCACCGCACCAGCCGCGCGATGTCGGCGCGGTCGATCGTGTCCTCGGCCAGGTGGTACCGGATCACCGGCAGGGCCGGGCCCTCACTCGTCGGGACGCGGCCGGCCGGAGACGAGCTCCCGGAACGGACGCAGCATCCGGCCCGCGCGGTCGCGCTCCTGCGCCGCGTAGTCCTCCTCCGGCTCGAAGAAGATGACCTGGCTCCCGGACGCGGCGAACCTGAACGGCACGTGGAGCAGCGCGCTCAACCGCTCCCGAACCCGCCGGCGGTTGTGGGGCTCGACGAACAGCAGCAGAAAGCCGCCCCCGCCCGCGCCGGTGAGTTTTCCGCCGATCGCGCCGGCCGCCCGGGCCTGGCTGTAGAGGTCGTCGACTTCGGAGTTCGAGACGATCGGGCTGAGGCTGCGCTTGGCCTCCCAGGCGCGGTGGAGCAGCCGGCCGAAGCGGATCAGGTCGCCGCCGTCGCTGAGGATCCCGAGCCCTTCTTCCACCATCTCGCCGAGCGCGCGCATGTGCCGCTCGTTGTTTTCGATGTTCTGCAGATAGCTCTCCGCGACTTCCGACGCCGTCCGCGTGACCCCGGTGTAGAACAGCATGAGGTGGTCGTTCAGCGCGCTGCTGAGATCCGCGCTGAGCGTCATCGGTTTGACCGAGATCTCGCCGTCCTGCGCGAACGTCACGTGGTTGAAGCCGCCGTACGCCGCGAGGACCTGGTCCTGCGATCCGACCGTCTCCTTGAGCCGCTCCTGCTCGATGTGCATGCTCTCCAGCGCGAGCTGCCGCTTGCTCGGGATCTGCCCCCGCAGCGCGTAGAGGGCGTGCAGCAGTCCCACCGTGAACGAGGAGCTCGAGCCCATGCCGCTGCGCGCCGGCAGGTCGCCGTCGTGGTGGATCTCGACGCCGCGATCGAACTGGAGATGCCGCAGCACTTCGCGCACGGCCGGGTGCTCGATCTCATCGGGCGTCTGGCAGACCTCGATCTTCGACCACACGACGCGGAATCGATGCTCGAAAAACGGCGGCAGGTACCGGCAGGAGAGGTAGCAGTACTTGTCGATCGCCGCCGCCAGCACCGTCCCGCCGTTCCGGAGATACCACGCGGGGTAGTCGGTGCCGCCTCCAAAGAAGGAGATGCGGAACGGCGTCCGGGTGATGATCATCGGACATCCCCCCGCGCGCCCGGCCCGTCGCGCCAGATGCCGCGCTCGACGAGGTCGCAGATCGCGTGCTCGATGGACAGGTGGGCCTCCTGGATGTGCTGCGTGTCGGCGCTGGGCACGGCGATCACGACGGAGGCCACCTCGCCGAGACGGCCGCCGCGGCCGGTCAGGGCGATCGTCGTCATCTTCAACCCGTTGGCCGCCTCCACCGCCCGGATCACGTTCCGCGATTTCCCGCTCGTGCTGATGCCCATGAGCACGTCGCCCGGCCTGCCGAGCGCCCGGACCTGGCGCTCGAAGACCCCGTCGAAGCCCGAGTCGTTGGCGAAGGCGGTGAGAAACGACGTGTCGGTCGTCAGCGCCAGCACGGCCATCCCCGGCCGGTCGAAATCCTTGGTGAGGCGGTTCATGAACTCGCCGGCCAGGTGCTGACAGTCGGCGGCGCTGCCGCCGTTGCCGCAGAGGAGCACCTTGCCGCCCGCGCGGAGGGCCTTCGCGATCGCCTCGGCGGCCTTCAGGATGGCGTCGAGGCACACCTCGCCCGTCCGCCGCGTGACCTCGGCCGAGGTTGTGAGGTGCGCCCGCGCCCGCTCGGAGCGCGTGTCCGCACGTGTCTGCATCGGCGCCGTTCGTCTCCGGGTCATGGCCACCATAGGCCGTGGTTGCTCGACCCTGTTCCTACGACCGGCGGCCGATTATCCCCTGCAGGGCAGGAATGGCAATCTCATCAATGAACCCATCCGCGATGATCGGGGGGATATGTGGCCGACGCGGCCGACACGCTTAGGCATTTCGCCCGGCGTTGGGCGACGCCGGACGCCGGCGCGAGACTCATCCGGTACGTCCTTTCCGCCTCGGCGTTCCTCGCTTTGTGCGCCGTTTACAACGCAGGGGCGCTTCGGGAGGGGCTGGGGAATCCGGACAACGTCAGCTTCGTCATCGAAGCGCAAGACCTGCTTCGCGGCAACTGGAATCTCCACGGTTGGACGATTGTCAACTCGGCGTGGTGGCCGGTTCAGCCTTCCGTCTACGCGGCGTTGCTGCTGATTCGAGGACCGGTCGGGGCGCCGCAGGCCGCGGCCGCGCTGGCTTGGGCGACGGTCGTTGCGTGCGCCGTCTGGGCCGCCGTGCGGTCGTTTGGCGGCTGGACCGCATTCATCGCTGGCGCCGTCGCTTTTCTGCTGGTGGGACTGCCCGCGGTGGACACGATTACCACCGCCATCGGGCATGTCGCTACCGCGCCGTTCGAAGCGCTGACGACTGCGGGCGGATTGTTGTCGCTGGTGTTGTTCACTCGCGCGGTCTTCCGCCGGCCGGAGGAATGTGAAGGCACTCTTGTCCGGGCGGGACTCCGGGCGGGCGCTGCGGTGCTCGTAGCCGGATGCGCGGTGGCGGGGGACATCCTGGCCGTCGCGACGGTCATCGTCCCGGTCCTGGCGCTCGCGGCGCTCGACGTATTTCGACGCGGCAGGCGGGGACGGGCTGCGGCCGGCGCCGCGTTCGCCATGCTCGCGCTCGGCCTTTCACGGTGTCTGCTCTGGCTGTTGAGCGCGACACACGGCGAGCAGCTGCTTCAACCGGTCAACTGGATCTCGTTCGCGCCGTTCGAGAGCTTCTTCTCACGCAACCTGCCGCTCGCGCTGCAGGGCCTGATCGGCTTCTACGGGGCGTATTGGTTTGGGCGCCCGGTTCTTGAGCTTGCGACGCTGTACGTGCTGGTTCATCTGGCCGCGCTGGTCTTTGTGCTTTACGCGGTGGGAAGGACGCTCCTAGCCGTGGGCACCGGGGCGAAGCTCGACTGGTTGACCGGCGTCCTGGCCCTCGGATTCGTCGCCAACCTCGGCGCCTACGCGTCGAGCACGTTGCCCGCCAGCCTCTACACGAGCCGGTACCTGCTCGCGGTGTTGCCGTACGGTGCCGTCGTCGCCGCCCGGGTGCTCGGTGAGATGCTTCGGGACGCCGGCCTTCGGAAGCGGCTGATGGTCGGCGGCACGTTGGTGCTCCTGGCGGCCGCCTCGCTGTCGTCGTTTGCCGTATGGTTTGAGGATTCGGTGTACGTGTCGCCCCGGACAAAGGTGGTCCGCTGGCTCGTCGATCACCACCTGCGTTACGGATACGCGCAGTACTCGGACGCGGCGGCGCTCACCGTGGAATCCGGCGGACGGCTGACTGTGCGCCCTATTGGACAGTGGTCGGATCATCGGGTCGGGCCCATCCCGTACTCGGCGCGCCATTGGTACAGCGAACCGACGACGTTCGTGGTTTTCCACGACGAGGACGCGACGGGAGTCAGCGTTCTGGCGGCGGAGCGCACCTTTGGGCCCGATCATGGACTCGATACGATCGGACCTTACCGGGTTGCCGCGTGGCGGCATGTTATCCAGGTTCCCGGACCGTAGACGCGGTCGGGTGAGACGCGTTTAATGACGTTGCGGGAGGGTTGCATTCACCAAGTGCGGCACCTGTGGGAGCTCGCAGACATCGGCGGCGTCATGTAACCGGGACGCCGCGGTCGACGGCCGCGGAAGCACGTCGGGAGGATGGATGGTTACTGCGATGCGTGCCCTTCGGGGCGTCGTATGGCGGTGGGCGGCGTCCGCCGTAGACACGAGGCTGTCGCGGTACGTCCTCGTTGCGATCGTTTTCCTCGCCCTTTGCGCCTTTTACAGGGCCGCGGCAGACAGGGAAGGGCTCGTCAACGCGGACAGCGTCAGTTTTGTCGTAGAAGCGCAAGACTTGCTTCGGGGAAACTGGAACCTGCATGGTTGGACGATCGTTAATTCCGCATGGTGGCCGGTTCAGCCGGTCGTGTATGCGGGGACCCTGCTCGCACGAGGTCCGGTCGCAGCAACGCCATACGTAGCAGGGCTCGCGTGGGCGACGATGGTCGCCTGCGGCGTCTGGGCCGCGGCGCGACCTTTGCGGGGCATCGACGGCCTCATCGCGGGAGCCGTCGCCTTTCTCTTCGTCGGACTTCCCGCGGTCGACACCGCCGTATCCGCGGTGCCGTACATCACCGGTTCGCCCTTCGAAGCCCTGACGACCGCCGGTGGCCTGCTGTCGCTCGCGCTCTTTTGGAAAGCCGGCTCCACGGGGCCTGGAGATGGGGCGCCCGGTCGTCTTCGAACGGGCCTCTTCGCAGCGGCGGCGGTTGTCATCGCCGGATCCATTGTTACGAGCGACGCGCTGGCTCTGGCGACGGTGATCGTTCCGGTTTTGGTGCTCGCCGTTCTCGCCGTGTTTCGGGATCGTTGGGACAAACGCATCCTCGCCGGCGCCGCGTTCGGAATCGTCGCGTTCATGCTGTCGCGGTTTCTGCTTTGGCTTCTGCACACAACGGGCGGGGAGACGGTGCTTCAGCCGGTCAACTGGGTAACCTTCGCGCCGTTCGATCAGTTCTTCTCACAAAACCTGCGCCTCGCTCTTCAGGGCCTCGTGGGGTTCTTCGGCGCCTATTGGTTTGGCCGCCCGGTCCTCGACTTGGCGACGCTCTATGTACTCGTGCATCTCGCGGCGCTGCTCTTCGTTCTCTGGGCGGTCGGGCGTTCCGTGGCGGCCGCATGGCGGGGACGGAAGCAGGATTGGCTTCTGGGTGTGCTTGCTTTGGGATTCGTGTCGAACCTCGGCGCCTACGTGGCAAGCATTTTGCCGGCCGGTCTCGAAACCAGCCGGTACCTGCTGGCTCTGTTGCCCTACGGCGGCGCGGTCGCGGGCAGGGCGTTCGGCGAGATGTATCGCGATGCCGGCAGGTGGGGGAAGGTCGTCCTCTGCGGGGTTGTGACCGTCTTCACGGTCGCCTCGGTATCCTCATTTTCCGTCTGGCTTCGATACGCGCCGTATGTCTCGCCCCGAACCCAGCTTATAAAGTGGCTCGTCGACCACGACCTTCGTTACGGATATGCGCAATATTCGGACGCCGCCGTCCTGACCGTCGAATCCGAGGGCCGGCTGCTCGTGCGGCCCCTCGGGACCTGGGCGGTGGACCGGGTCGGCCCCATCCCGTACTCCGCGAGCCAGTGGTATTCGGAGCCGATGAGATTCGTCGTTTTCGACGATCAGAAGGGCACAGGAGTCAGCGTCCCCGCCGCAGAGCGCACCTTTGGCGGGGGATACACTCTCACCCAGGTTGGACCGTATCAGGTCGCGGTGTGGCCGCAGCCCTTCCACGTGCCCGCGCGGTAAGATCACGCGACCGGAGGGCTCCGATCAGACGTTTTGGAAGGGGCCCCGCGGCAGCATGCGGTACCCTTTGAGGAGCTCCTCGATGCCGTCGTCGAGGGAGCGGCGCGCCTCGAACCCGGAGTCTCGTAGGCGCGCATTGGACACGATGTAATCGCGGCGATCGACGTCGCTGCGGAACGACGAGAATTGGATGACCAAATCCGGGACGTGCTCCTTCACCTTAAGCGCCAGGTCCTCTTTCGACATGTTGGCCGCGTCGAGGCCGAAGTTGTAGCATCGGCCCGCCAGGCGCTCGCCGTGCTCGAGGCAGTAGACGAAGCAGTCGGCGACGTCCCGGATGTGCACGTAGTTGCGCCGGAAGTCCTTCTCGAAGATGACGATGTAGCCGTCCGTGACGGCCGCGTAGACGAAGTGGTTGACGAGGAGGTCGAGCCGCATGCGGGGCGACGTGCCGAACACCGTGGCCAGCCGGAGAGTGACCGCGTTTGGCGTGGCCAGCAGCTCGGCTTCCGCCTGTGCTTTCGTCCGTCCGTACAGCGAGATCGGCTCAAGCGGTGTGTCCTCCGTGCAGACCGCCGACCCCGCCCGCGTGCCATATCCGCTGTTCGTGTTCGGGAACACGACGAGCTGGCGGGGGCTGCGGAGGCGGTTCAGCAGGCGCACCGCCTCCACGTTCACGGACTCGGCGAGGCGCGGATCCCGGTCGCACGCCGGCGCCCCGACGATCGCAGCCAGCGGGACCAGGGCGTCGGCTTTGGCGATCAGCGGCCGGATCACCGTCTCGTCCCGGACGTCGCCCCGGACGAACGCGAACGACGGGTTCGCGCAGAGGTGCAGCAGCGGGTGCTGGCGGTACATCAAGTTGTCGACCGCGGTGACCTGCCAGCCGGCGTCGAGCAGATGCTCGCACAGCACCGAGCCGAGATAGCCGGCTCCGCCGGTGACCAGGACCGATCGGCGGCTCACGCGCAGTCGGCCGGTCGGCGGCGCGGGTTCACAGGACCCCCGGGCCGGGCATCGCGAAGAAACGAATGTGCACAGGATCTTGCCGCGGGCTGACGCCGCCGGGTGCCGCAGACATCGGTCCAGCATTCGGTGGTCATGCGAGTAACCCTCCTGGTTCCTACGCTGAACGAGATCGAGGGCGTGCGGGCGATCATGCCCCGCATCCGCCGCGAGTGGTGCGACCAGGTGCTGATCGTCGACGGCGGTTCGACCGACGGCACCGTCGAATATCTTACGGCGCAGGGGTATCAGGTTGTCACTCAGCGCCGGCGGGGGCTGCGCTTCGCGTTCCTCGACGCCTGGCCCCACGTCACCGGCGACGCGGTCATCACATTCAGCCCCGACGGGAACTCGGTCCCTGAGGCGATTCCGCCGCTCGTCGCCAAATTGCGCGAAGGATATGATATGGTAATCGTGTCACGCTATACAGGGGGCGCTAAGAGCGAGGACGACGACTTCGTCTCGGGCCTCGCCAACCTCGTGTTTACGTTCACGATCAACCTGCTCTTTCGGGCGAAATACACTGATTCTATGGTGATGTTTCGCGGCTACCGGCGGGCGTTGATCGAGGAACTGGATCTTGACAAGGAGTGGTCCTACCGGCCTGAAGAAACCCTCCTGCGGACCACCGTGGGATGGGAGCCGCTCCTCAGCATTCGGGCGGCGAAGCGGCGGCTCCGGGTCGCGGAAATTCCCGGAGACGAACCCTGCCGGATCGGCGGGCGCAAGCAGCTGCACGTGAAATGGGGGTTTGCATACATTCTGGAGATCGGACGCGAGCTGGTGTCATGGCGGTAGCGCGCGGCGCGTCGGCGGATGCCGGGCTGACCTCGCGGTTCTACCGGATGCTCTTTCGGATCCGGCGCGTCGAGGAAGAGATCGCGCGGGTCTATCCCACGGACAAGATCAAGAGTCCTATCCACCTGTCGATCGGGCAGGAGGCGGTCTCAGTCGGCGTCTGCGCGGCCCTGCGGAAGACGGACGTGGTCTTCGCCACCCTCCGGGGGCACGCCGCGTATCTCGCCAAGGGCGGCGACTTGAAGAAGATGATCGCCGAATTGTACGGCAAGGCGACTGGCTGCGCGAAGGGCAAGGGCGGCTCGATGCACCTGATCGACGCCGCGGCCGGCATTATGAGCACGGGCGCGATCATCGGCACGATCGAGCCGCAGGCCGTGGGCTACGCGTGGGCGCTGAAGCTCCAGGGAAAGGACGACGTCGCCGTCAGCTTCTCGGGAGACGGCGCGTGGGAGGAAGGCTCCGTCTTCGAGAGCCTGAATTTCGCCGCGCTCAAGCACGTGCCGGTGCTCTACATCTGCGAAAACAACAACCTCGCGATCCACAGCCGCCTCGGCGCGCGGCAGCCGGTGTCGAACGTCTACGAGCGCGCGCGCGCCTACGGCGTCCCCGCCGAACGGATCGAGGACATGGACGTGTTCAAAATCTACGAGTGGACGCGCGCCGCGGTGGCCGATCTGCGCGCCGGCCGGCCGGGGCCGCGCTTCCTGGAGTGCCTGACGTACCGCTGGCGCGAACACGTCGGCCCGAACGAAGATTTCGACATCGGCTACCGGTCGCGGAGCGAGGCGGAGCCGTGGTTCGCGAGCGACCAGGTCGCTCGCCTCGCCGGGATGGTGCCGCCGGCGGAGCGCGAGGCAATCGAAGAGGACGTGCTCGGCGAAATTCGCGAGGCCTTCGAGTTCGCGGAACGGAGTCCGTTCCCCGAGGCCGAAGAACTCTACACCGACGTGTTTACGGACGGGCGACATGGAGCGGCTGCTCACCTACGCTGAAGCGATTCGCGAAGCCACGTGGCTCGAGATGGAGCGGGATCCCTCCGTCCTCCTGTTCGGTCTCGGCGTCGACGACCATAAAGCGATCTTCGGGACGACGAAGGGCCTGCTCGAGCGCTTCGGTCCCGACCGGGTGTCCGACACGCCGCTGTCGGAGGAGGCGCTGACCGGCGTCGCCGTCGGCGCGGCGCTGGCCGGGATGCGCCCCATCCACGTCCACGCCAGATTCGACTACCTGCTCGTCGCGATGAACGCCCTGGTCAACGTCGCGGCCAAGACCCGCTACATGTCCGCCGGCGCGCTGCGGGTGCCGATCGTGGTGCGGGCGACGATCGGCCGCAGCTGGGGGCAGGGGCCGACGCACTCGCAGGGCCTCCACGGCCTGTTCATGCACGTGCCCGGCCTGAAGGTCGCCGCGCCGAGCTCGCCGCACGACGCGAAGGGGCTGCTCATCGAGAGCATCCGCGACGACAATCCGGTGATCTTCGTCGAGCACCGGATGCTGCATTCGCAGAAAGGCCCCGTGCCGGAGGGCGACTACTCCGTGCCGTTCGGAAAGGCGCGCGTGATGGTCCGCGGTTCCGACGTGACGCTGGTCGGCATCTCGTACATGGCGCTCGAGTGCCTGCGGGCGCAGAAGACGCTGGAATCGGCCGGCATCAGCGCCGAGGTGATCGACCCGGTGTCGCTCGCGCCGCTCGACATAGACACGATCGTGGAGTCGGTCGGGAAGACGGGGCGGCTCATCGTAGTGGACACCGCGTGGACGGCCTGCGGCGCCACCGCCGAGATCCTCGCGCAGGTGGCCGAGCGGCTCGCGGGGACGCGGCCCGTGCAGGTCCAGCGCATGGGGTACGCGCCGGTCAGCTGCCCGACGACCCAGAACCTGCAAAACCTCTTCTATCCGACGCCGCACCAGATCGCGGCGCAGGCCTATCGCTTGGTGCGCGGCGGACAGGACGCGTGGACGCCGCCGGCCGTTGAGGCGCCGGAGATCGCGGCGTTCCGGGGGCCGTTCTGATGCCGGCGCACAAGCGGGGACAGGTGGATCTTGTGCTGGTCAACCCCGGCGACCGCCGACAGATCTATCAGGCGCTCGGCGAGAACCTGAGCGCGGTCGAGCCGCCGGTGTGGGTTGGGCTGATGGCCACGTTCGCCCGGCGGCGCGGGTTTTCGGTCGAGGTCATCGACAGCCACGCCGAGGAGCTGGGGGCGGAGGCGACCGCGCAGCGCGTGGCGGAGATGGCGCCGCGGCTCGTGGCGGTCGTGGTCTACGGGCACCAGCCGTCCGCGTCGACCCAGAACATGACGGCCGCGGGCGCGGTCTGCCGGGCGGTGAAGGACCTCGCGCCGGACCTCAAGGTCCTTCTGGTGGGCGGGCACGTGGCGGCGCTGCCGGAGCGCACCCTGCGCGAGGAGCGCTGCGACTTCGTCTGCGGCGGCGAAGGGCCGCACACGCTCGTCGATCTTCTGGAGGCGCTGGCGCACGGCCACCCGGACCTGTCCAAGGTGCGGGGCCTGTGGTACTGGGACGGCGGCGCGCCCCGCGCGACGCCGCCGGCGCCGCTCGTGACGAACGTCGACGAGGAGATGCCCGGCCTCGCCTGGGACCTGCTGCCGATGACGGCGTACCGCGCCCACAACTGGCACTGCTTCGGGCATCTCGAGCGGCAGCCGTACGCGGCGATCTACACCACGCTCGGCTGTCCCTACCACTGCAGCTTCTGCTGCATTCAGGCGCCGTTTAAGAGCGGCGAGCAGGTACTCGGGTACAAGGAGGCGGTGAACAGCTACCGCTTCTGGGACCCCAAGGCGACGGTCGCGCAGATCGACACGCTGGTCAACACCTACGGCGTGCGGAACATCAAGTTCGCGGACGAGATGTTCGTGCTCAACGTGCGGCACGTTCACGGCATCTGCGACCTCTTGATCGAGCGCAACTACGGTCTGAACATCTGGGCCTACGCCCGCGTGGACACGGTGCGCGGCGAGGGCACCGTGGAGAAATTGAAGCGGGCCGGCTTCAACTGGCTGGTGCTCGGGATCGAGGCGGCGAGCGAGCGCGTCCGCACGGACGTCGACAAGGCGTTTCCGCAGCAGGAGATCTTCGCGACGGTCGAGCGGCTGCGCGCCGGCGGCATCAACGTCCTCGGCAACTACATCTTCGGTCTGCCGGAGGACGACGTGGCCTCGATGCAGGAGACCCTCGACCTCGCCCAGTCGCTGAACTGCGAGTTCGCCAACTTCTACTCCGCGATGGCCTATCCGGGGTCGAGGCTGTACGAGATCGCCGTCCAGAACGGCTGGCCGCTTCCGCCGGCGTGGTCCGGCTACTCGCAGCACGCCGAGAACACGCTGCCGCTGCCGACGAAGTATCTCTCGGGGGCCGAAGTCCTGCGTTTCCGGGACCATGCCTTTCAGGTCTACTTCAGCGACGGCCGGTACCTCGCGATGGTGGAGCAAAAGTTCGGCCGCCCGACCGCGGAGCACGTCCGCGCGATGGCGTCCCGGAGGCTGACGCGCAGCGCGCTGCGGGCCTGACGGCGAACGCCCCGGCGTGTTATAGTAAGCACGCGGCGCCGGGGCGGTGGTCGGCCGATGGGCCGCGGGAGGGTTTGATGGCTCGTCCGGTCCGCTTTCTCGCACTCCTCGCCGTTGCCGCCTGCGTCGGCGGTCTGCTCGTGCCGGCCGGGGCGCAAACGCAGCAGACGCAGCAGACGACGTCCACCGCGGAGCTCCGGACGCTGTTCGCGCACCTCCTCGGCGATCCGCCGGTGATCCACATGGAAGCGGTGCCCGATATCTACGACGGCGGCTACGCGCGCGTCAGCGTCTACGGCCGCCACGTCTTCATCAAGGGCATGCTCATCGACGAGCTGTGGATCCGACTCGTCGGCGTGTCCTTCGATCCGGCGGAGCTGCGGCGGGGGAATCTCAAGGTCACGGACATCCGCGACAACGCGATCTACGGGAAGCTGTCGCTCGCGGCCGTCCAGGACTTCCTGAACCGGCAGGCGGCGGTGAGGGACGTGCAGCTCGGCGTCAACGCCGAGGCGATCACGGGCGCTGCCACGGTCGTCTACAACGGGATTCCCACGCGCGTCCGGATGCAGGGGGTCTTCCAGGTGTACGGCGATCCCGAGGTGTTCTTTCACATCCAGGCGCTCTCAGTGAACTCCATCCCCGTGCCGTACATCCTCGCGGCGAATCTCGAGCGGCAGATCAACCCGGTCGTCGACTTCCGGACGTGGCCGGTGCAGTTCAAGATCCGCACGTTCAAGCAGACGCCGGAGGGCTTCGTGCTCAGCAGTCAGCGCGACTTCGCGCAGCCCTGCAACGCCTGCGGGGGACCGCCTCTCCAACTCGCCCCGTGACGACGGACGCCGTCCACCCGTTCCGCGCCCGGCTCGCGCGCGGACCGCTCGTGTGCGACGGCGCGATGGGCACGCTGCTCTACGCGAGAGGCGTGCCGTTTGATCACTGCTTCGACGCGCTCAACCTCACCGACCGCGAACGAGTCCTGAACATCCACCTCGACTATCTACGGGCCGGCGCCGAGGTCATCGAGACCAACACGTTCGGCGCCAATACCTTCAAGTTGTCCCAGCACGGGCTGGCCGATCGCGTCCGCGAGGTCAACCGCCAGGGCGCCAAGATCGCGAAGGAAGCCCGGGACATCTTCGGCCGCGCGTTCTTCATCGCCGGGTCGATGGGCCCCCTCGGCCGGCCGATGGCGCCGTTCGGCCGGGTCACGCCCGCCGAGGCGCGGAGCGCCTTCCGGGCTCAGATCGACGGCCTCGTCGAGGGCGGGGTGGACATCCTCATCCTCGAGACGTTCGCCAACCTGAGCGAACTGCTCGAGGCGGTGTCGGCCGCGCGCGAGGCCTGCGACCTCCCGCTCGTCGCGCAGATGACGTTCACGGAGGACGGCCGGACGCGGTACGGCCACAGCCCGGCGGAGGTCGTCGCGGCGCTCGAAGGCGTCGGCGTCGATCTCGTGGGCGCCAACTGCAGCGTCGGGCCCGTGCCGATGCTGGACGTCATCCAGCAGATGGCGGCGGTCGCGCGCGTGCCGCTGTCCGCGCAGCCGAACGCCGGATTCCCCACGCTCGTCGAGGGCCGCTATCTCTATCTCTCGTCGCCGGAGCACATGGCGACGTACGCGAAGAAGATGGTCGACGCGGGCGCCCGCCTCGTCGGCGGCTGCTGCGGCACGACGCCCGAGCACATCGCGGCGATCCGCCGGGCGATCGCCGAGACCGGCGCGGCGCCGGAACCGGCCGTCCGTGAAGCCGTTCCCGCGGCCGCGCGCGACGAGACCCTGCCGGCCGTCGGCGCGCCGAGCGAACTGGCGCAACAGCTGCACCGGTCGTTCGTCATCAGCGTCGAGGTCGATCCTCCGAAAGGGCTCGACGCGACCAAGGACCTCGAGGGCGCGCGGCTGCTCAAAGAGGCCGGCGCGGACGTGATCGACGTCGGCGACAGCCCGATCGGGCGGGTGCGGATGAGCGCGCTCGCGATGTGCTACCTGATCCAGCAGCACGTCGGGATCGAGACGATCATCCACTTCACGACCCGGGACCGCAACGTGGTCGGCCTGCAGGCCGACCTGATCGGGGCGCACGCGATGGGCGTGCGCAACGTGCTCGCGCTCACCGGGGAGCCGCCGCGCGGCGACTATCCCAACGTGACGGCCGTCTACGACGTGGACAGCGCCGGACTCATGCGGATCATCAAGCGTTTCAACGAGGGACTGGACCTCGCCGGCAAGTCGATCGGACACCCGGCGCGGTTTTTGATCGGCGGGGCGCTCGACATGACGACGGCGACGCTCGACCGCGAGCTGCCGAAGATGGAGCGCAAGCTCGAGTCGGGCGTGGACTTTTTCATGACGCAGCCGATCTACGAGCCGGAGACGCTCGACGCGTTCGAGCGGCGGGTCGGCCGGCTGCCCGTCCCGGTGCTGGTCGGCGTCCTGCCGCTGCAGAGCTTCCGCCACGCCGAATTCCTGCATAACGAGGTGCCGGGCATCACGATCCCGGACTGGGTCCGCGATCGGATGCACCTCGCCGGCAGCGCGGGACGGGACGAAGGGTTCGGACTCGCCCGCGAGCTGCTGGCGGGCCTGGTCGATCGGATCGACGGCGCCTACCTCATGCCGTCCTTCGGGCGGTACGAGGTGTGCGCGGCCCTCGTGCGGGAGATCCGCGCGCGCGTCGGAACGGCGGCGGGCCGGGCGCGGCGCTGACGTCCTGCGCCCCTAGGGCGCGCCGAACCTCAGCGTGGTGGCGATGCCGGGCAGCGTATTGATCCCCATCGTGACGTACCATCGGTTGGTCTGCGGCGAATACGGAAAGGTCTGATAGAGCACACCCAGCGACAGGCAGTCGCAGGTCAGGTTCACGACGTAGTCGATTTCGTTGAGCTGCCGCAGCGTGTAGTTGTACTGGACGTTGGTGCCGACCTGGATCGACGGGCTAACGTTGAAACTTGCGTACAGTCCGTACGTCGTCTGCCGCGACAGAAAGTCATAGGTGTCGCTGATCGTGGCATTCGCCAGCAGGCCGCCCGGGTAGTAGCTGTAGCTGAGCGCGAGCGAGCTGTCCGTTCCGACCCCGTCGAACAGGAACGGGCTGGCTCCGATGACCGTGGCGAAGTTGTAGGCCAGGGTGGTCGAACTGGCCGACGTGAGCGTCCGCGTTATCGCCGCCTGCGCCGAGGTGACCTGGCGGTTCTGCCCCGTGCCGTACGAATCCCACCGCAGGTACCCGGCGGCGGAGACGTAGAGTTGCGGGGCGAGCTTGAACGTATCGCTCATGATGTTTACGATCTCTTCGGTGCGCGAGGCGCCCACGCCGCTCTCACTCTCGTAGAAGGTGCCGGTTTGCACAATGCCCTGCACCGACAGCGGCAGCCAGGGAAGCCGCCAGTAATTGCCCGTGACGTCGACCGTGTTCTGATCGAGGTTGAACTGGTTGCCGTTTTGGTCGAACGACACGGCCCGGCCGAGGTGGAAGTTGACGAGATAGTCGGGGAACTGCCGGAAGAAGATCCCCTCGCCCGACACTCCGGATCGCGTGGCATCGCGGACGCGGACCTGCCCGGTCCAGTCGCCGATCGGAATGTACTGCGTGTACTCGGCCCAGAACCCGTTGAAGTTGTCGTACCCGAGGGTGGGACCGGCGTTGCCGCGGCCGGGTCGGAGCGAGACAGTGTACACCGGCACGTACATCACCGGCACGCCGTAGATGTAGATCACCGCGTCGTACGCTTTCAGATAATTGTCGAACACGATGAAGACTCGGCGCGCGGCGACGCGGAAGGCCGGCCGGCGGGGATCGCAGGGCGTCGCGGACGCCGAGAGGGCGGTGCCCCGGCCGGACGTGGTCGACATGGTTTGGCCGGTCACGGTCCAGGGAGGGTATTTCGCGACCGCCCGGGTCATCTGGCCGGCCTTGGTGCGGTAGTTGTACTTAAGCTGGTCGCCGGTCGCCGTCTTCCGAGGCTGAGTCAAGACCACGTGCCCCGACGCCAGGACTTCGCCGGTCTTGAGGTTTCCGGTGAGGTGGTCCGCGTTGATCGTGGAGTCGCCGCGCGTCGCAACGACGTGTCCGTCGGCGACGACGTTCCCGGTTTGGCTGTCGTACTCGATGTGATCCGCCGTCAGCGTAACGGGTCCCTGATCCGGCGCGGCGGGGCTCTGCTGCGCCAGGCCGGGCGAGCCCAGCGACAGGACCATCGCGGCACACGTCACCAAGGCTGCGACGTCGCGCAGAAACCGGCGGCCTACCACGAGACCGGAGCGACCTCAGGATGCCGCCGCAGCGCCTCTGCCAAGACGCCTTTCGCCCGCGCGAGCGCCTCGGGGGTCGTGCCTTCGGCGCGCACGACGAGGACCGGCTGGGTGTTGCTGGCCCGGACGAGCGCCCAGCCGTCCGGAAACACGATCCGGGCCCCGTCCACGTCGATGACCTTGTACTTCGAGCGGAACTCGCGCGTCAGCGCGTCGACGACCTCGAACTTCCGGTCGTCCGGACACGCGACACGGGTCTCCGGGGTCGCGTAGTAGCGCGGGATTTCCGCGGCGAGCGACGACAGCGGCCGGCCGGCGCGCGCGAGCATCCTCAAGAGGCGGCCGGCCGCGTAGAGGGCGTCGTCGTAGCCGTAGTATTCGTCGGCAAAGAACATGTGCCCGGACATCTCCCCGGCGAACACCGCGCCGACCTCGCGCATGCGGGCCTTGATGAGCGAGTGGCCCGTGCGCGTAAACTCGGGCCGGCCGCCGAGCCGCCGGATCTCGTCGATCAACGCCTGCGAGCACTTGACTTCCACCAGCGCCACGGCGCCCGGATGCGCGGCCAGCACCTCGCGCCAGAACAGCGCCATCAGAAGATCGCCCCACAAGATCGAGCCGCCGTCGTCCACCACGCCGATGCGATCGCCGTCGCCGTCCAGTCCGATGCCGACGTCGGCGTGGTGCTCGCGCACGGCGCGGATGAGGTCCGTGAGGTTCTCGGGCGCGACCGGATCCGGGTGATGATGCGGAAACGAGGGGTCCGGCTCGCAGTAGAGCGGCACCACCTCGCAGCCCCAGCCGCGGAAGATGTCGGGGGCGAACGCGCCCGCGGTGCCGTTCCCGCAGTCGAGGACGACGCGAAGCCGGCGCGGCCCCAGCACGATGCGCTCGAACAGCATCTGCCGGTACGCCGGGAAGACGGCACGCTGTTCGGCGGTCCCGGCTCTGCCGGCCGGCGCCCTGCCGGCGATGCCCTCGGCGAGGGCGCGGACCTCCTGGATCTGCGCGCCGTAGAGGGTCCCCGGGCCGAGGCAGAGCTTGAAGCCGTTGAACTCCGGCGGGTTGTGGCTCGCCGTGACCATGACGCCGCCCTGGACCTCGAAGTGCCGCAGCGCAAAGTAGAGCATCGGCGTGACGGCCAGACCGATGCCGATCGTGTCGCACCCTTCGGTGCCGAGGCCGCGGACGACCGCGGCGTACAGATCGGCCGAGCTGGCGCGGTTGTCGTGGCCGACGGCGGCGCGCCCGACGCCGGCGCGGGCCAGGTAGACGCCGAAGGCCCGGGCGATCTTCTCGGCCGCGCCGGCGTCCAGGTCCCGGCCGACCACGCCCCGGATGTCGTATTCGCGGAAGATGTGCGGCGCTGGATGCATGTACAAAGACTTTGTCTTCGCGCGCGGCTCCCCCTACTTGACTTGCGGCGCGCCGTCAGCCCGCGGCGCCGTCACCCGGCCGCGTCACGGACCGCGTCCATGACCGCGTCGACGTGCGCGTCCCACGAAAACTGCCGCGCGCGGACCCGTCCGGCGGCGGCGAGATGTTCGCGCAGCGCGCCGTCGCGGGCCACCCGCGCGGTCTCGCGGGCCATCGCCGCGGGGTCGCGGGGGGGATAGTAGACCGCGGCCTCCCCGCACATCTCCCGGTTCAGCGGTAGGTCGGCGGCGACGATCGGCAGGCCGCTGGCCATGGCCTCGACCAGCGGGAATCCGAACGATTCGCACAGACTCGGATAGACAAAGACGTCCGCGGCCTCGTAGACGCGGTGGACGGCTCCGTGCGGGACGCGGCCGAGGAGGCGCACCTGCGGCGCGAGCCGGTGGCGCTCGATGAGCGCAAGGTAGCGGCCGAATCCCTCCGGCCAGTCCTCCGGCGCGATCGTGAGCCACGTGGTCGCCTCCAGGCGGGTCTCGTCGCGCAGGAGGCGCGCCGCTTCGAGGAGCAGCTCGATGCCTTTGTACGAGGCGGCGTGCGACACGTAGAGGAGGCGGGTGCCGGACGATCCGGACATCGCTCCCGCGGCGTCCGCGGGCAGCGGGGCCTCGCGCCGGAACGCCCCCTCGCCGAAGCCGTGCGGGACCACCCGGAACTTCGCCGCGGGCAGGTCCGGGTACCGGACGCGGATCATGTCGCGCATCGCGGCGGACGGCGTGATCACCCAGCGCGCGCCGCGCATCACCGCGTGGGCCAGCGCGCGGGTCGCCGCCACCTCGACCGCGCGGGCCCGGCCGAGCGTCTCGAGGTAGAACGGGCAGAAGTACACCGGGTTGCGTTCCAGCACCACATGCGGCACCCGCGGCCGCACCGGGCCGAAGTTCAGCAGCGACAGCAGAACGTCCGCGCGCTCGCGCGCGACCGTCCGCGCGACGCCCCACTGATCCCAGGCCGCATGCGCAAGGCGGTTGCCCAGCCCGCCCGCGTCGACCAGCCGGATGTTGGGCGCGAGTCCCGGAAGGCGCCACGAGGAGTTGACGCAGACCACGAAGGTGTCGCCGGGATAGCGCGATCCCGCGGTCTCCAGAAAGTTCGGCAGGTGCGTGGCGGCCCCGCCCATGCGCGCGGCCACCGCGTTCACGACGACGCGCAGCGGCCGGGTCACTCCCAGACGGTGATGCCCGGGCGCCGCCAGGCGGCGCCCGGCGACCAGAACGGGACGGTCTCGTCGCGGTAGCCGCCGAGATCGGCGATGCGGGTGCGCACGTGCGCCCACGCGGCCGGCGCGATCTGCACGTAGTGATGCCGGGCGAGCTCGTCGCGCAGCGCCGTGTCGATCGCGTAGTACGGCTCCTGCCCGTGGCCGTAGTCGTTGAGCACGATGTAGTCGAACCGCTCGTCGTCGATCTTCCAGCGGACGTCGCCGCCGGTGATCTCGATCCACGCGGGGTCGCCGCCGGCGTAGAACATGGTTTGCGGAGTGTCGGCGATCGTCGGGCCGCGGGGCAGCGCGCCCACGATGCGCGCCGAGTAGAAGGGCGACGGATCGATCGGCGGCACGTGCGCCATCGACGCCCGCGCGATCCGGTCGGTCATCGGGTCCCACACGTCGTAGGCGGCGGTGACGGCGACGACCACCACCAGCCCGGCCAGGAGCGCGCGCGGCCAGGGCTCGTCCCCCGGCGCGCGCCGCGTCCGGCGGGCGGTCCACTGCCAGAGACCGATCGCGGCGACGATGGTGAGCAGATAAGTGGCGGCCAAGTCGTAGTACCGGTTTACGAGACTGTCCCACGGCGCGAAGATGTAGAGGGCGATCCACGGCAGGCACCAGATCCAGACGGCCGCGAGATGCGCGCGCGCCCGCACGGAGGCCACGACGCCCACGATGAGCAGGAGAAAGATCAGGGCAAAGAGGTGCGCTTCCACGGCGAGCGGGATTTCGGAGAGCGCCTTCACGATGCCGCGGAGGTCCCAATCCCGGAAGAAGAACCGCTTCGTGAAGCCCGAGGACGAAGAGAAGGTCAGCCAGCCGCTGACGATCCAGGCCAGGCTCGGCAGCGCGGTCGCCGTGGTGAAGCCGACAGCCGCGGCCGCGGCGCGCAGCGGCGGCTGCGGCCGGGCGGGCCACCACAGCGCAAGAAACGCGGGGTACAGGAGCATCGTCGTGAACTTGAGCCAGACCGCCGCGGCCAGCCAGACGCCGGCCCACACGGCGTCGGCGCGGCGGCGGGTGTCGCGGTAGCGCAGCATCATCACCGCGGCGGCGAGCGCGCAGCAGATGCTCGGCGTGTCGAGCTGCACGTTCTGCGCGAAGTACACGAGCCCGGGGGCCACCGCGACGAAGGCCGCCGCGGCGAGGGCGATCTGTTCGCTCTTGACCAGGCGCCGCGCGGCAGCCGCGAGCAGCGGGATCGCGGCGATGCCGAAGAGCGCGATGGGCAGCCTGGCCGCGGCCTCGGACGGTCCGAAAAGCTTCATCGACGCCCAGATGAGCCACGGCACCCCGGGCGAGAAGGTACGGTCGACGCCGAGCTCGTTGTGCTGCGACCACAGCCCGTAGCGGGTGAAGTTGAGGGCGATCATCGCATAGTGCCCTTCGTTCCAGGCCATCAGGCGGTTGAACGGCCGCGCGATGTGCGCGACGCGGAGCGCCGCGCCGAGCACCGTCGCCAGCGCCACGCCCCACCGGTAGACGCCGGCGGGAAGCTGCGCGCCTTCCCAGGGGACCGGACGCTCCGACGGCATGCCGTCATTATACCGCGCGCGGCCGCGGGCAGGGGACGCACCGCGGGAAACGAACAGGAGCGTGTGTGACGCCGCCTAACGCGCGCGTCGCCTACGTCCGGTGGGCGGCCGTCGCCACAGTCGTCTGCTACAGCGCGGGATACGCCACGATCGGGTTCGGCCTGATGTTCTTCGGCGCGGCATGGAGCCTGCTGCGCCGTCGATCCTTCCCGTGGCGGCAAACGCCGCTCGATCCGCCGCTCGCCGTGTTCGGGATCGTGCTGCTTGTCTCCGCGATCGCCTCGCCGTACCGCTCCATCGCGCTGATCGTCACGCCGGCGCTGCTGCTGTCGGGCGCGATCTATTTCGGCTCGTTCGCCTGGCTGCTCGAGCACGATCCGGCCTCGCGCATGACCCTGCTGCGCGCCTGGGCCCTTGGCGCGCCGCCGGCTGCGCTGGCCGGCCTCGCCACCGTCGTGCTCGGGCACGCCGAACGCGCTTCGATTCCGCGCGGCGTCGGGCCGAACGGCCTCGGCACGACGCTGCTCCTCGGCGGCCTGCTCGCGCTGGGGCTCGGGCTCGCCCCGCGGAGGAGGCTGTGGGAGCGGATCGCGTGGGCGGCGTGCGCCGCGGTTGTGTTCGCGGGTCTTCTGGCCTCCGGTTCGCGCGCCTCTCTGCTCGGCTGGCTCGTCGGCGCGCTCTGGCTCGGCTGGCACCGCCTGCGCCCGCGGGCGCGCGCCGCCGCGGCGGTCGTGGCGGCGGCGCTGGTCGCCGTCGGCGTGGCCGCGGCGGTCTCACCGGACGTGTACGACGCGACGCTCGGCCCGCTGCTCGCCCGGGCCGAGGACGTGGCTCCCGACATGACCGACCGGGTGCTCAACGCCCCGTACGATATCGCGGGCAATCGCCTCAAGATTTGGGGCACCTCGCTGCGCATGCTCGCCTCGTCGCCGTGGCTCGGGACCGGCTTCGGCACGTTCGAGGCCGCGTACGCGCACTGGAAAGACCCCGACATGAGCAGCGAGCCCTTCGCGTTCAATCTCGCGCTCAACCTCGCGGTGGAGACGGGCGTGCTGGGTCTCTACGCCGCCGCGTGGGTGGCGCAGGCCGGCATCGCCGAATGGCGGCGGTGGGGGCGGGCGCTGCAGCCGGGCCGGACGGATCCGTCGCGGCCCATCGTCGCCGCGCTGTGGGTCGGGCTGCTCGTCGATCAGCTCGCCGACAACACGCTGTTTTCAATTTCCACGAGCGCCGCGCTCTGGCTGCTCCTCGCCTACCTGGCCGTGCCCGGCCGGCCCGCCGCGAACGGCGCGTCGGGGCGCGCCGTCCCGTCCCGTCGCGGGGCGTCCATTGAGCCGAGCGCGGCGGGCATGGTACCATGAGAGCCTGTTATGGGGAGCCAGTCATGCGGTTGAGTGTCATCGGCACCGGCTACGTCGGTTTGGTGACGGCCGCCTGCTTCGCCGATCTCGGGCACCACGTGATCGGCATGGATCGCGACGCCGAACGCATCCGCCGGCTGCATGACGGCGACGTCCCGTTTTACGAGCCCGGCCTGGCGGAGATGCTCCAGCGGGTGCAGCAGGCGGACCGCCTGCAATTCTCGACGAGCATCGGCGAGGCGGTGGAGCGCTCGGACGTCCTCTTCATCACCGTCGGCACCCCGTCCAAGGAGGGCGGCGACGCCGACCTCGGCGCCGTCACCGCGGTCGCCGAGGGCATCGCCGGCGCGCTGACCGGCTACCGCCTGATCGTGGAGAAGAGCACCGTGCCGGTCCGCACCGGCGCGAGGATCCGCGACCAGATCGCCCGCCTCACGGGCGGGGCGGTGCCGTTCGACGTCGCGTGCAACCCGGAGTTTCTCCGCGAGGGGTCCGCGATCGAGGATTTCATGCATCCGGACCGGATCGTGCTGGGCGTCACGAGCGAACGCAGCGAGCAGCTGCTGCGGGAACTGTACGCGCCGTTCGCCTGTCCGCTGCTCGTGACCGACCTGACGACCGCCGAGACGATCAAGCACGCCAGCAACGCCTTCCTGGCGATGAAGATCTCCTACATCAACGCCGTGTCCGCGATCTGCGAGCGCGTGGGGGCGGACATCCGGCAGGTGGCCGACGGCATGGGGTACGACCGCCGCATCGGCCGCGCGTTCCTCGACGCCGGCGTGGGCTACGGGGGCTCCTGTTTTCCGAAGGACGTCGCCGCGTTCATCCGGATCGCCGAGGGAGCCGGCTACAAGTTCCGCCTGCTGGAAGAGGTGGCCCGGATCAACGACGAGCAGCGGGAGACGCTCCTGCGGCATCTGCGGGACGCGCTGCGGGTCTTCGCCGACCGGACGATCGCGGTCTTCGGACTGGCCTACAAGCCCAACACCGACGATATGCGCGAAGCGCCGTCCGTGGCCATCATCGACCGGCTACTCCGTGAAGGCGCCGCCGTCCGCGCGTACGATCCCGCCGCCGAGACCAACGCCCGCCAGCTTCTGCCGGCGGTGACGTACTGCCCGACTCCGTACGAGACGGCGAGCGACAGCGATGCCGTGGTGATCCTCACCGAGTGGGACGAGTTTCGATCGCTCGATCTCGCCCGGCTGCGGGAAGTCATGCGCCGCCCGGTGCTGATCGACGGCCGGAACGTGCTCGACCCGCAGGCGGCGCGCGCGCTCGGCTTTCACTACGCCGGCATGGGGCGATGAGCGTCGCCCCGACGATCCCCGCGCCGGTTCCGGGCGCCGGACGCGTCTAGCATGTGCGGCATCTGCGGCGTCTACCAGGATCCAGCGGGAGACCCGGCCCAGCTTGAGGGCGCCGCCGAGCGCATGACGGCCTGCCTCGTCCACCGCGGTCCGGACGACGGCGGCGTCTGGGCGGATCCCGGCGGCCGGGCCGCGCTCGGCAATCGCCGTCTCGCGATCATCGATCTCTCGCCGGCGGGACATCAGCCCATGGTCGCCGCGGACGGGGACGTGGTCCTCACTTACAACGGCGAGATCTACAACTTCCAGGAGCTTCGCGAGGGGCTCGTAGCGTCGGGGTATCCGTTCCGCGGCCGGTCGGACACCGAGGTGATCCTGGCCCTCTATCTCCGGGAAGGGAAGGCGATGTGCCGGCGCCTCCGCGGCATGTTCGCGCTCGCGATCTGGGACGGCCGTTCGCGAGAGCTCCTGCTCGCCCGCGACCGTCTCGGCATCAAGCCGCTGTACTACGCGATGCGGGGCGGTCGGTGCGTCTTCGCGCAGGAGATCAGGGCGATCCGGGCGTCCGGCCTGCTGTCGCTCCCGCCGAACCCGGCGGCGCTCGCGGCGTTCCTGCGCCTCGGGTCGGTGCCCGCGCCGATGACGGCGTTCGCCGGCGTCGAGGAGCTCCCGCCCGCCCACGTGCTGACCATTCGCGACGGCCGCGCGACCCCAGAGCGCTACTGGGAGCTGCCGGCGCTCCGCGCCGGCGCCGGCGACCCGGAGACGGCCGCGGAGGTGATCCGCGAGCGGCTGCGCAGCGCCGTCGCCAGCCACCTGGTGAGCGACGTGCCGCTCGGTGTCTTTCTCAGCGGCGGCATGGACTCCGCGGCGATCGTGGCGCTGATGCGCGACGCGGGGCACGACCGGATCCGGACCTTCTCCATCACCTTTCCCGAGCGCGAGTTCGACGAGGGCGGGGACGCGGCGCGTCTGGCCGCCTATTATCAGACGGAACACACCGCGTCCGAGGTGCGCGGCGACGACCTCGCCGCGGACCTCGACGGGATCGTCGCGGCGATGGATCAGCCGACGGTCGACGGCATCAATACCTACTACGTGTCGCGCGTCACCCGCCGGTCCGGCACGATCGTCGCGCTGTCGGGACTGGGCGGCGACGAGCTGTTCTGCGGCTATCCGTCATTCCGGCTCACCCCCCGCGTGCTGGCGTGGCAGCGCGCTACCGGCCGGATCGCCGCGGCCCGGCCGGTCCTCGCCGCGGCGCTCGCCGCGGTGCCGTCGCGGCGCTCCGCCAAGCTGCGGGAGAGTCTCGGCCTGCCGCCCACGATTCAGTCGGCCTACCTGACCGTCCGGGGCCTCATGAGCCGGGAGGAAACGGTCGGCGTGCTCGCGCCCGGCCCGCTGTCCGACGCCGCGAGGGATTTCGACGCCGTCGCGGCGATCGGGGCGCTTGCGCCGGACACGCCCGCCGATCCGGTCGCCGCCACGGGCGTCCTCGAGCTCCGGGGGTACATGCACAATCAGCTGCTGCGCGACACCGACGTCATGAGCATGGCGCACAGCCTCGAGGTGCGGGTGCCGTTCCTGGACCACCCGCTCGTCGAATATGCGGCCGCGCTGCCGGGACAACTGCGCGCCGACGGCCACGCGCCGAAATGGCTGCTCCGGAAGGCGCTGGGCACGCTGGTCCCGGAGACGGCCGGCGCGGTGAAGCGCGGATTCACGTTTCCGCTGGGCCGCTGGCTGAACGGTCCGCTCCGTCCCCGCGCGCAGGACGCCCTGCGCGACGTCCGCCTGTTCCGTCCGGCGGCAGTGGCGCGCCTTCAACACCAGGTCGCGCGCGGGCGCGCGCATTGGTCCCGCCTCTGGGTGCTCGTCGTCCTGTCCGAGTGGATGCGCGCCGTCGCCGGCGGATCGGAGGCGCTCGCCGGATGACCGTATGAAGGTGCTGGTGCTCTCGACCCGATACTTCGGGCTGGGCGGGGCCGAAGCGTACACGCGGCTGCTGGTCCGGGCCGCGGCCGGGACGGGCGCCCAGGTCGATATCCTGTCGCTCCTCCGCGGCGACGCCGCGGACGGAACGGCCGGCCGCTATCTCGGGGACCTCGGGGATCGCTCGACCCGGTGGGCGCACGCCCGCTTTCTCGCTCGCGCGCTCCGGCAGGGCCGGGGCTGCCGGCTCGTGATCTGCGCGCACGTCGCGGTCGCCCCCGTGGGCCTCATCTTGTCCCGGGTGTTTCGCGTGCCCTACCTGGTCGTCGGCTACGGCATCGACGTGTGGGGCCCGTTGGGCGCGCTTCGCCGGACGGCGCTCCGCCGGGCGGCGCGCGTGATCGTGATCAGCCGGTTCACCGGCGGCATGGTGACGGCCGTGCACGGGGTTCCGGCCGCCCGGATCCGAATCATCCATCCCGCCGTGGACCCTGCGCTCCTCGCGCTCGCCGCACCGGCCGGCGGACCCGAGCCCGCGCGCAACGGGGAGCCGCTCACGCTGCTCACCGTGGCGCGGCTCTCCGCGCAGGAACGGTACAAGGGCCTCGATACGGTGATCGGCGCGCTGCCGGCGGTCGCCGAGGGGGCCGGTCCCGTCCGCTACGTGATCGTGGGCGGGGGCGATGACGAACCGCGCCTGCGCGCGCTGGCCCGCGAACGCGGGGTCGCGGACGCGGTGACGTTCGTCGGGCGAACGGACGCGGCCGGTCTCGCGGCGCGGTACCGGGAGAGCGATATTTTCGTGATGCCGTCACTGTGCGAGCAGCGGCCCGGTGGATGGGCCGGGGAGGGATTCGGCATCGTCTACATCGAGGCGGCGGCGTTCGCCAAGCCCGTCGTGGCAGGGCAGGGCGGCGGCGCGCCGGAGGCCGTCCAAGACGGCGTGACCGGTCTGGTCGTGGACGGCCGCAGCGTCGCCGCTGTGGCGGAGGCGCTCGTCCGCCTGTCGCGGGACGGGACGCTGCGGGCGCGGATGGGCGACGCGGGCCGCCGGTGGGTCCAGACGCAGTTTACCTACGACCGCTTCCGCCGCGAGGTGGAGCGGGCGATCGAGGACGTCTGAATGAGCCCCGACGGCCGCCGCGCGCCGACCGCCGAGTTCTACAACGCGGCGGACGAAGACCGCTACGGCCGCGCCGACCTGCCGCAGCAGGTGCGGGCGCTGCGTCGCCTCTTGGCGCGCCACGGCATCGGCGCCGATGAGCTGGTCGTGGACTTGGGCTGCGGCAAGGGTCCGCTGCGCGGGCTGGGGGCCCGCTACCTCGGCGTCGATCTGTCGCACTACGCGCTCAGCCGCTTCCGCGGAACGCAGTGGTCCGTGCAGGGCGACGCGCAGGAAGTGCCGGTCCGCGGCGGCGCCGCGGCCCTCGTCGTGTCGACCGCGACCCTCGAGCACCTGCCCGCGCCCGAACGCTGTCTCGCCGAAATCGACCGGATGCTCCGCCCCGGCGGGCTGGCATACCTCGCGCCGGCGTGGTTCTGCCGTCCGTGGGCGGCGCGGGGCGTGGCGGTCAGGCCGTACGCGGCGCTGCCGCTGCGCGACCGGATCACGAAGGCGCTGCTCCCGATGCTGGACAGCACGGTGATCCGCGGGCTGTGGATCATCCCGGTCCGCATCCTGCGCGAGATCCGCCTGCGGCTGCGCCGCGGCCCGCTGCCGCTGGCGTACCGGCGGCTCGAGCCCAACCTGCGCGAGTACCTGTGCGCCGACTCCGACGCCAGCGCGGCGATCGACCCCCACGCCGTGATCGCGTATTTTCTCTCCCGCGGGTACGACGTGCCGGGCGCGCCGTCGCTGCGCGACCGCATATTGTTCCGGTACGCGCCGGTCGTCGTGCGAAAGGGAACGCGGAAGGTACCGTGACGACGCCGGGGTATCGCGCACGCCTGTACCGCGCGTATCTGTCCACGCACTTCGAAACGTACCGCCCGGCGACGCCCGAGTCGATGGAGCGGGACCGCCGCCTCTTCCGCGCCCTCTACCGCCGGTTTTTGCCGCGGTCCCGGGACGCGGAGATTTTGGAGGTCGGCTGCGGGACCGGCAGCTTTCTCGCGTTTCTGCGCGACGAAGGGTACCGGCACGTCCGCGGCATCGACGCCGGGGAAGAGCAGGTCGCGCTCGCGCGGCGGCTCGGGGTGGACGCGGTGGAGGTCGCCGACGCGATGCCGTATCTCGCGCGCCACCGGGAGCAGTACGATTTTCTCGCCGCGCTCGACGTGATCGAACACTTCACCAAAGACGAGGTGCTCGAGTTTCTCGACCTGGCGCACGGCGCGCTCCGGCCGGGAGGGCGCCTCCTCCTGCGCACGCCCAACGCGGACAGTCCGTTTCACTCGTGGATCCGGTACGCCGACTTCTCCCACGAGGTCACCTTCAGCCCCCGCAGCATCACGCAGGTGTTGCGGGTGGCGCATTTCACCGGGGTCGAGGTGTACCCGCTCGAACCCTACGCGCACGGGCTGGCCAGCGCCGGCCGCCGCTTCCTCTGGCTCGGCATCAAGCAGCTGATCCGGCTGTATCTGCTCGTCGAGCAGGGGACCGCCGGCAGCGGCGTCTTTACGTCCAACCTCTGCGCCGTCGCGGAAAAGCGATGACGCCGTACCGGGTCGCGTACCTCGTCTCCCACCCGATTCAGTACCAGGCGCCGATGCTGCGGCGTCTCGCGGCGCATCCCGACCTGGCGCTGCAGGTCTACTTCATGGACGATCAGGGGGCGCGGCTCTACCGGGATCTCGAGTTCGGCGTCCCGATCCAGTGGGACGTGCCGCTGCTAGACGGCTACGCCTGGCGGGTGCTGCGCAACCGCTCGCCGTGGTCCGCCGGGGATCACGCGCTGCGCTTCATCCACCCCGAGATCGTGCGCGCGCTGCGCCGCGAACGATTCGACGCGCTCATCGTGCACGGCTACGCGCACGTCACCGAATGGCTCGCGTTCGCGGCGGCGCGGCTCGTGGGCACGCCGCTGCTCATCCGGGGAGAGTCCATCTTGCTCGGACGGCCCGCGACGTGGTCCGCCCGCGTCAAGCGCGGCGCGCGGACCGCGCTGCTGCGCCGGGTGCAGGGCGCGCTCGCGATCGGCCGGCTCAACCGGGAGTTCTACCGCGCACACGGCGTGCCCGACGACCGCATCTTCTTCACGCCGTACGCCGTGGACAACGACCGCTTCACCGCGGAGGCCGACCGGCTGCGTCCCCGCCGGGACGAGCTCCGCGCCGAGTTCGAGTGGCCCCGCGAGGCGCCGGTGATTCTCGCGGTCGGCAAGCTGATCCCGCGCAAGCGGCCGCACGACGTGCTCGAGGCGTACGCGAGCCTGGCCGGCGAGATTCCGTCCGCGCTCGTCTTCCTCGGCGAGGGCGGCGAACGCGCCGGGATCGAAGCCGCGGCGGCGCGGCGGGGGCTTCGCCACGTCTACGTGACCGGGTTTGTGAACCAGGCCGAGATCGCGCGATACTACGCGGCGGCCGACGTCGTGGTCCTGGCGTCGAGCCACGAGCCGTGGGGGCTCACGCTCAACGAGGGGATGTGCTTTGGGCTTCCCGTCGTGGCAAGCACGATGGTGGGCGCCGCGGCCGATCTCGTCCGGCCGGAGGAGAACGGGTTCGTGTACCCTGTCGGGGACGTGCCCGCGCTCGCCGCGGTGCTCCGAACGGTGCTCGCCGACCCCGACCGGCGCGCCCGGATGGGGGCGCGGTCGCGAAGCCTCATCGCCGGGTATTCATACGACGCCGACGTGCGCGGGGTGCTCGAGGCGCTTCGCGCGGTCGCCGCGCCGCGCGCCTACGGCGGGTAGTCGCGGAGAAAATTGTTCAGCTGCCCGGTACTGTAGGGGACGACGACCCGCTCCGCCCGAATATTCTCCATCAGTTGTGTCAAGATGGCATCCGCGTCGCGGGCGCGAGAGTCGTCGGCGTGCCCGTGCAGGAATCCGATGAGCGGCTCGCGCGGCTGCGGCTGCGGATACGTGAGTCCCCAGAGGAAGTGGCGCGGCAGCGGCGTGTCCGACAGGAACTGGTTGACCAGGTGGAGGGCGGCCAGGTCGGGCCGCTCGATCACGCTCGTCAGGACCTGGTCGCTCCATGGCTGCCGCCGCGGCCGCTCGCCGCTCCGCAGAGGACCCCGCGCGATCAGCCACCGCCCGCGGCGCATCGCCGCGCGGTAGATCCCCGCGTTGGCCGGCCCGGCATCCGCGTAGACGATGTCCGCGCCGAGATCGTACTGCGCGAGCGCCACCTCCTCGGCTTTGCCCGGATCGTGGGCCGCCGATTCGGCGGTGCCCGCGTACCGGGCGGCGGTCCACGAGGGCGGGAGATCCTTGATCAGCGGATCCAGCGCCCGGCTGACGCCGACAAAGTCCTCGAGGACGCGGACGCGCGGGCTGGCGTAGTAGGCGCCGGCCTGGAACGCCACCCGCTGCGGGCCGCGATCCACCGGCTCGATGAGTCCGATCAACCCCGTTCGCGTCTGCACCGCCGCGGCGGCGCCGGCGATGAAGGCCTCGACCGTGTCCGCAAACGAGCCTTCGCTCAGGTTCGGCGGCAAGACGTTCAAGTACAGGTAACTCACGAGGACGAACTTTACCGCAGGGTGGCGGCGCGCCGCGTCCACGGTCACGTCGGCCAGCGGATCGCCCCAGGCGATCACGAGATCCGCGGATTCGGCCGCGCGCTCCACGGCATCATGCAGGGGCGCCGGGGCGCCTTTCGCGGCCACGAGAGCCGTGTCGCTGGTCGTGAGCGACGTCCACGACACGCTCACGCGTCCGCGCAGCGCCGCCCGCGCCTCCGCGAGCCCGCCGACGGCGTCTTCGATCAACTTCGTGTCGTCGTCGGACAGATACGCCGCGACCATGACGACGCGTTTGACCGGCGGCGCGGGCCACGCGGGTCCGCTCCACGCGACCAGGCCCGCCAGGACAGCGGCGGCGCCGGCGAGGCGGAGGACGCGGGCCGTACGGAGCAGACGAAGCACGACCCGACGAATTTCGCGGGGACGCGGGGCGCTCCTCCGCCGGCGCGGGTCAAGGATATCCGCGGCGGCTTCCCGAAGCTTGACCTCCCACGTACGGCAGAAATCGTGCCCGGCATCGCTTCGCTGCGCGCGCTCGGGGGAACGCAATGGCATCCGGCTTTTGGTCGGGGAAACGGGTACTCGTCACCGGCATCAGCGGGTTCGTCGGTCCGTATCTGGCGCGCGAGCTGCTCGAGCAGGGAGCGGAGGTGCATGGGGTGCTGCGGCCCCGCGCCGACCGCTCGCTGTCCCGGGGGCTGCTGGACCGGGCCGTCGGCCGCTCGGTGCGGCTGCGGGAAGGCGCCCTGGAAGAGCTTGCGGGCCTCCTCCGGATCATGGACGAGGTCCGTCCCGACGCGGTGTTCCATCTCGGCGCGCAGTCGTTCGTCAAGATGTCGTTCGAGAGCCCCTTGGTATTCGCGCGCGACAATTCCATGGGGACGGCCAACCTGTTCGAGGCCGTGCGCCTCGGGGCGCCGCAGGCGACCGTCGTCTTCGCGGGCAGCAGCGAGCAGTACGGTCTCGTCTTTGTCACCGCCGAGCAGTACGCGGCGGCCCGCAAGAAGTACGGCGGCGTCTTTCCCGCGCCGGAGCGCCTGCCGGAGCTGCCGATCCGCGAGACCAATCCCATGCGGCCGATGTCTCCGTACGGTACCAGCAAGGTCTACGGCGACTACCTGCTGCGCAACTACGCGTGTTCGTTCGGCCTCCGCGGGATCGTGTCGCGCGCGTTCAACCACGAGGGCGCCGGGCGCGGCATCAACTTCGTGACGTCACAGATGGCCTACCAGGCCGTCCGGTTCGCCCTCGGCGAGGCGGACCGCATTCAACTCGGCGATGTGAACAGTTTCCGCGACTGGTCCCACGTGCGGGACATCGTGCGCGGCTACATCCTGCTGGCCGAGCACGGAGAGCCGGGCGAGGTGTACAATCAGGGCTCGATGCGCACAAATTCGGTGTTGTCCTACATGCTCATCGCGCTCGAGGAGGTCGGGTGGTCTGTGCGCGCGCTGCGCACGCTGCGCGGAACGAAGTCCGTGGACCGGCCCGCCGAGATCAGACGCCTCGGCCTCTGGGGGGTGGAGTTCGACGCGACCCGCGTGGACGAATTGATGCTGACCGAGGGGTTGAGTTTCGACCTCGAAGACGGAGGTCTGCTGATCGCCACGAGCCGCGGCGACGTCCGCGTCGTCTTCGATCCGCAGCGTTTCCGGCCGTCGGAGGTGCCGATCCTGCTGTGCGACGCCTCCCGCAGCCGGTCGCTCGGGTTTCAGAGCCGCGCGGGCCTGCGCGACATCGTCCGGGATCAGGTCGAGTACTACCAGGACGCGCAGCACCGCACGGGTTACGCGCTGCCCTGACCGCATGCTCGTCAGCATCATCGTCCCGACGTTCAACGAGGCCGGCGATATTCGCCGGACGCTCGACGCCCTGGTCGCACAGACGTACCCGGCGACGGAGATTATCGTCGTCGATGACTCGACCGACGACACCCCGCGCATCGTCGGCGAGTACGCGGCCCGGGGCGTACGCCTCCTGCGCCCGGCCCGCCGCCGCGGGCGCTGCGAGGCGCGCAACCTCGGCATCCAGGAAGCCCGCGGCGAGGTGATCGTGATCCTGAACGCCGACGTCTTTCCCGGGCCGGATTTCGTGGAACGGATCGCCGCCCACTACCGGCTCGGCGCGGACTACGTGCTGGTCGAGTCCCGCGTCGCCAACACCGCGGCGCTCATTCCGCGCTACCTCGAGGCGCTGCACCGCCGGACCTACGCGGGCGCGGACTGGATCGAGTGGACCGAAGGGTTCTCCTGCCGCCGCTCCGCGGCGCTCGAGGCGGGCCTGTTCCCCGAGACCCCGCTGCCGATGCTGGCCGGCGAAGACGGGTACTTCGGCACGCGCATGGCCGCGCGATTCCGCAAGGTGATCGACCGGTCGATCGTCGTCCCGCACGTGGCGCCGGAAACCGTCCGGGAGTTCTGGCATCAGCAGGCCGGCCGCGGCCGGGCCAATGGCCGGTACTATTTCTTCCTCGAGCACAACGCGCTGCCGCGGCTCGTCGCGCGCGCGCTCATCAAGACCGTCCGGTCGGGGCTGGCCGTGGGCCTCGTCGTGCCGACCGTGGCGTCCTGCCTGCGCCTCCGGCGGCACACGCCGCGCGGCCTGCGGGACCTTCCCGGATTTTGCGCCGTCTTCGCGCTCACGGAGGCCGCGCACACCTACGGCGAATGGCAGGGCGTGCGGGACATCGTCCGGTACCGCCGCCACGCCCCCGCTCCAGAGCGTCTCACCACCCAGTGAGTTCGAACGGCCTTCGCCGGGCGCTCCTGGGGGCCACCTGGTTGAGCGTCGGCGGCTACCTGACGTATGTCCTGAACTTCGCCGCCAACCTGGTGCTGGCGCGCCTCCTGTTTCCGCGGGATTTCGGCGCGTTCGCGCTCGCCGTCTCGTCCGTCGAACTGCTCTCGATCCTGGCGGGCTTCAGCTTCTCGCAGGGCATCATCCAGATGGGCGCCGAGGACGACATCGTCGACACCGCGTTCATGCTGACGCTGTGGACGTCGGGGGCGTTGTTCGTGATCGGGGGCGTCGCGTTCCTGACGATCCGCGTCTTCTACCACGCCAATTTTGCGGTCCTGTTCTTCTCGCTCTTCGTCCTGCGGATCGTGTCGCTCTTCACGTACGTGTACTCCGCGCAGCTCGAGCGGGAGCTGCACTATTCCGCGCTCTCGCAGATCCGCGTGGTCGCGGCCGTGCTCGGCGCCGGCGCGGCACTCTTCATGGCCGCGCGGGGCGCCGGCGTGTGGAGCCTCTTCGATCGGGAGCTGGTCACCACCATCGTCACCTTCGCCGGACTGATCGTCGCCACGCGCTGGGTGCCGCGCTTCCGGTACAATCGGGAGACCGCGCGGGCGCTCTGGATCTTCGGCTACCAGATCTTCCTGGCGCGGACGCTGGAGTCGGTCTGGTACCGGAGCGGCAGCTTCCTGCTCGGCGTGTTCGGCGGAGTGCTGTCGCTCGGCTTCTACGACCGTGCCCGCTACCTGGCGGAGCTCGGGCAGTACGCGGTGTCCTTCGGCGCCGTGCAGGTGGCCTTTCCGGTGTACGCGCGCCTGCAGTCGAACCGGGACCAGCTCTCGGAGGCCTACCGGCTCACGCATTACTTTCTTATCCGGCTCATGTACCCGATGTTGCTCTGCGTCGCCCTGTTTCCGCGCGAGATCCTCAGCGTGCTCTACGGCACGCGGTGGCTCGACGCGGCGCCGGTGCTGGGCTGGCTCGCCGTGTACGCGTTCCTGTTCCCCATCATCGACAACATCAAGGTCCTCCTCACCGGGATCGGCAGGCTCAAGGAGGCGGTCTGGGTGCGGGTGTGGCAGGCCGCCGTCACCATCGTGGTGTCGGCGGCGGCCATTCCCTTCTGGGCGGCGAAGGGGGTGGCCGCCGCGGCGACCATCGGCGATCTGGCGGCGCTCATCGCCGGCTACGTATTCTTGCGGACCGCGGTGCGTGATCTCGCGCTCGGATCCTACGTACGTCCCACGATCGCCGGCGCGACGGCGGCCGTGGCGATCGAGGCGGCCAGGCGCTTCCACCTGCTCGGCTCCACCGACCGGCTCGCGCAGATCGGATACATCGGCGGGGCCTGCATCCTGTACTGCATCGTGCTGTTCATGGTGGACGGCGAAGAGATGCAACGGAATCTCGGCATCATTCTGCGCGGGCTGCGCCGGCCGGACGTCGCCGTCGCATGAAGGTGACCGTCTCCGTCGGCGGCACCTTTCACGCCTTCGAGCTGGCCGGGCAGCTGGAGCACCGCGGATATCTCCACCGGCTCGTCACCACCCACCGGCCGCTGCGCGGCGAGGGCGTGAGCCGCGAGCGGATCGTCGCGAACCCGCTGCCGGAGCTCTTCCTGCAGGTTCCGCGCCGGCTGCATCTGCCGGTGCGGGGCGACTACCTCAAGGCGCAGTCGTTCGACTGGTGGGCCCGCCGGCACGTCGACGGGTGCGATCTCTTGGTGGGGTTCGCGGCGTTCAGCCTGCACACGATCCGCGCGGCGAAGGCGCACGACACCGTCACCGTCCTCGAGCGGGCCTCGGCCCACATCCTGAGCCAGCGGACCCTGCTGGAGGACGAGTACCGGCGGTTCGGCCGCACCGCGCCGCCGATGGACCCGCGGCTCGTGCAGAAACAGTTGTGGGAGTACGGGGAAGCGGACTACATCGCCGTGCCCAGCACGTTCGTTTACAACACGTTCCTCGAGCACGGCTTCCCCCCGCATCGCCTCATCAACGTCCCGCTCGGCGCCGACACCCTGCAGTTCTCTCCCGGTCCTCAAGACGGCGGGTCCTTTCGCGTGCTCGCGGCCGGGCTCAGCCTGCAGAAGGGCACGCCGTACGTCCTCGACGCTGTGCGGCGGCTCGCCCGGCCCGACGCCGAATTGACGTTTCTCGGCGGGATGGGGCCGGACGTGGCGGACGTGCTCGCGGAGTACCGGGGCCGCTACCGGTGGCCGGGCTTCGTCGGTCAGGCGAAGCTGGCCGGCCTGATGCGCCACGGGTCTGTGTTCGTGCAGGCGTCGATCCAGGACGGGTTCGGCCTCATGATCCCTCAGGCGATGGCCGCCGGTCTGCCCGTCATCTGCACCGACAACACGGCCGGGCCGGATCTCGTACGCGACGGCGTCGAGGGGTTCATCGTGCCGATACGCGATCCCGAGGCGCTGTGCGAACGGCTGCGGTATCTCGCGGACCATCCGGACGTGCGACGGCGGATGGGTGAAGCAGCCACGGCCCGGGCGCGGGAATTCACGTGGGACGCGTACGGTGACCGGATCAGCGCGGAATACGGGCGGCTCGTGGATCGCGCCCGGGGCGCGGCCGCGACGGAGAGCCGCCCCGACGAGTTCTACGACTACTTCTGGCACATCAGCGACGTGTGGGAGACCAACACGGGGTGGGGCGAGCCCGAGTTCCGGCGCCATTTCACCGGCGTGCTGCGGCCCGGCGACACCGTCCTCGACATCGGCTGCGGCGACGCGCGCGCCTACCAGGCCAGGCTCATCGAGGTCGCGCGCGAGGTCCACGGGATCGACATCTCCGAGCGCGCGGTGGCGCGCGCGCGCGCCAAGGGCGTCCTCGCCAAGGTGCACGATCTCAGCGAGAACCTCCCGTACGACGACGAGACGTTCGACCTTGTCGTCTGCTTCGAAGTGCTGGAGCATCTGTTCGATCCGAAGCACACGGTGCGGGAGATCCGCCGGATCCTGCGTCCCGGCGGCCGTCTCGTGGCGAGCGTACCGAACGCGGGCTATTTCCGGGACCGGCTGGCGGTGCTCACGCGCGGCGAGGTGCTCGCGGGGGTCACGGACTTCGCGAATCCGTGGAAGGCTCCGCACATTCGATTCTTTACGAAGGGCAGCTTCACAGCACTCCTACGGGCGGCCGGGCTCGAGGTCGAATGGGTCCGCAGCAAGGCCGACCCGTCGGTGTTCGACGGCCTCGAGGTGTTCGGCGGCGTCGGACGGTTCCTCGCGCGCCAATTGCAGCGCCGCCTGCCGGCGGCACTGCGGGGCGCCTTCCTCGGCAATCGGTGGCCGGCCGTCTTCGCGCCCGGCCTGATCGTGCTGGCGCGCCGTCCCGGTCCCGGCCGGTAGGCGTCGTGCCGCCCGCCGTGGAACCGTCGCCCGTGGTCGAGCGCAGGAAAAACCCCCATCTCGATCTGCTGCGGGGCCTGCTCGCGCTGGCGGTGTTCCTCGGGCACGCCCGCGGGCTGTTTCTCGTCGACGATCGGAACGTCGCGCATGCCTCCGCCGTCACCAAAGGCCTGTACTTTTTCACCGGCTTCGGGACGCAGGCCGTTCTCGGGTTCTTTGTGCTGAGCGGATTGCTGATCTCGTCGAGCATCTTCGAAGCGTACGACGGGAACCGCTGGTCCTGGTCCCGGTACCTCGTGAACCGGCTCGCGCGCCTCCTCGTGGTCCTGGCGCCGGCGCTCGTGCTGACGGCGATGTGGGATCAGATGGGCATGGCGCTGTTCGGCGTGGCACGCGTGTACGGCGGCAACCCGAGCGCGGGCAACGTCGTCGAGTTCGCCGTCGCCCAGCGGTCGTCCGCGCTCGCGTTCTTCGGCAACGTGCTGTTCCTCCAGCAGATCGCGGTGCCGCCCTTCGGCTCCAACTCCGCGCTGTGGAGCCTCGGCTATGAGTTCTGGTACTACATCGCGTTTCCACTCGGATGGTTCGCGCTGCTCGGGGCGCAGAAGGTGCCGGTGCGTATCGGCCTGCTGGCGCTCGGCACGGCCGTCGTCGTCATGCTGGGGCCGAGCGGCGATCTTGGCCTCGTGCTGTGGCTGATGGGCGCCGCCGCGACGTTTGTTATCCGCCGGCCCTCGCTCTCACAGCGGGCCGGACGCCTTCTGCCGCTGTGGCTCACACTGCCGCTGTTCGGCGCCGCGCTGACCGTGCTTCGGTTACACGGCCTCCGGTCCGACTCGCTGGCTGAGCTCGTCGCCGGCGTCACGTGCGCGCTCTTTGTGTTTACGCTCGTCAACCGCGCCGCGGTGTCTTCGTTCGGGCGGGCCTACGAGTCCGGCTCGAAGTTCCTCGCCGAGATGTCCTATACGCTGTACGCCGTCCACCTGCCGCTCCTGGTGTTCCTCCAGGCCTGGCTGGTGGGCTCCGCCCGCTGGCAGCCCGATCCCGCGCATCTCCTCCGCCTGGCGGGCATCGTGCTCGTCGTCTTCGCCTACGCGTTCGTGATCTCGCGGGTGACGGAGGCGCGGACCGACGACGTGCGGCGATTCATCCTCCGCAGCTCACGGCCCGCTTCAGTCACAGCCTAAGCCCGTACCTAATGGTGCGCGATGTCAGCCACTTGTCTATTTAGGTCCGTCTGAGCATCCTCGCAATGCCGCCAGCGGATCTTCTCATTTGCGTGAGAGGTTCACCACTGTTGAACGAGGAAATCTCCACGCGTCGAGTTTCCATTTTCAATATACGTTCCGGAGGATAGCACGAGAATAAACGCCAAGGGGCCATGGGGAGGCGAGCTCTATGAGCGAGCGGATACGCTCACTCGTGAGGTGGAGCATCGCGGTTCTCGTCGGGTGTCTCTGCAGCGCGTTGACGGCGCAGGCACAATCGCCGAACACAGTCAGCGCACCCCTCCTTCCTGCAGCAGACAACGTAGTGACCGTTGGAAGTTCTCAACTCCGGTTCTCAGAAGGTCATTTCACCAGTTTGTACGTTGGGACTCCCGCTAACAATGCCGCCGTGCTGATCAACCGGGCGGTCATCGACCATTCGGGGCCAGGCGGGTACGCTCAGGAGGAGGTCTGGAACAATCTCCCAGGACTCGTAAGTGGGTCCACTTACTTCGAGGAGATGACGCTGGCGTTCCACAGGGACGACACCGCGCTCGGCAAAACGTGGTTTTTCCTACGGACCACGCACGATAACCTTGGAGTCGGTGTGCAACGCGGCATTGCGATCCTGTCGAGGGGAGGCGAGACACCGACCGCGACATTCGACGTGGATGGCAGTTTCAACGTGGGCATCCAGCATGACGGGTCCGCGAAAGCGACAATTTACGCCGACGGAAGCGCCCAATTGGGGGCGATCTCGGTTGCGTCCTGCACGGGGTGTGGGACGCCTGCCGGCAACAGCGCGGCGACAGGTCCGCGTCCGTTCGCAGCCATGGTTCTCAATTCCGCACCGTTTCAGGGCAGCAGCCATTTGATGTGGACAGGGCCGAATGGAGTCTGGAGCAGCGGGGAAACCAGCACAGGGGCGATCATCGGGCAAACCGGAGTCCTCGTAGGGTTGTATCTGCATCTCCTTACCGCACCCGGTGAGCGGCAGTGGGTGACTTTCACGGTGATGCACAACGGAACGCCCACCGCCCTATCCGTGGTCATCGGGGACACGGTTACTGACAGGAACGACACCGCGCATACGGTTTCGGTTAACGCGGGGGATCGGATTAGTTTGCAATTGTCCTCGTCACCTGGGGCGCCAGTCAATTCCGTACTCGCGACGGTCATGGAGCGGTAGTCGACGCGCGGTCGGAACTACGGCGCCTTTTCCACTATCACCGGACCCGGTACTGGCAGACTCGGACTGATCCGGTCCGCCTGGCGGGGATTCAATAGCAGCGGCTCGAGCACGCGTGTGAGGCCGGCGGCGCCGGGGACGTCGTGTCCGTGTCCGGAGAGATCGGGAATGCGGCCGTCCGGGGTGACCGTATCGAACGACCACGCCCCCAGCAATCCGGCATCATCGGGCTTCGGCGCGATCGCCATGCGGCGCCGGAGCTCCTCCGGCGAAAGCGCATGGTCCCAGATTCGCACCTGCGCGATCGCGCCATCGAACCAATCGTCGAAGATCGCCCGGCATCCGATCGAGAGCGGCGCCCCGGCGCTCTTGATCGGACCCGTGTACGCGCCGCTCGGATTGGCGGTAAACTGCGTGCCCACCGGCACGCCGTTGATGTAGATGCGCGCGACGCGGCCGTCGGCGGTGGCGGCGACGTGCGTCCAGGTCCGCAGCGGCACGACGCCTTCGGGCCCCGTTGACGCGACGCCGGCGCTGCCCGTTACGGCGCTCCACTGCCCGGCGAGCGCGACCTCGAGCTTCCACGTCTCCGGCAACCGCTGTCCCTCGATTCGCAGCGTGTAGCCCGATTCGGCGTTCTTCGACAGAATGCGGGCCTCGTGTTCCTCGTTGGCGGGCGAGGTGTGGTGAAGATCGTTGATCCACACCCACGCTTCGAGGGTGAACTGCTGCGGATTCAGGCCGGCGGCGTCGGGGACGCGGGCGCATCGATCCTTGCTCGGCCTGAATGCCCACACGGAGCCCTGCAGCTCCTCGATGAGGCGCAGCGGCAGCGTCCGCGTGGATGTGACGTCGAACGGCGGCGTGGTATACGTCCGTTGGCTGGGATCGCTCACTGTGAACGCGCCGACCTCGCGATCGCCGGCGAGGACACGAATCCGATAGCGGGTCTCCACGAGCGGCGGAAGCCAGGCCGGGGGCGCCCACCCCGCGGTCACCGAGACGGCGTAGCGGCCGGGATGCACGTGAAGACCGGGGAGGTGGACCACGCCGGTGATCGTCCCCGGGGTGAGCGAGCGTGCGGGCTCGGCGATCATCTCGTCCGGCGCCACACGCCTCGGAAAGGCGGTATCGGTGTCCGCCGGCAGCGCGCCCCTCGCGTCGAGGACGGTGATCGCCGGGTCGATGACCGGAACGAGGTCGGCTGGGGAGTCGGGCGGCGCCGCCATCCTCGGATCCCCCGCAAACGCGGCGAGGCGAGGAAATCGCGGGAACGCGTCGCGGGCCCCGGGCTGCACGTAGTAGCCGACGTGCTGCTGGATCAGCCAGCTGGATGTCTCTTGCGCCCGCGCCGCCACCAGCACCTTGAACGGCGCACCCTCGAACGCGGGGAGAAACCAGTGCAGATCCTCGGCCACCGCGACGGTGCTGCCGTCCGGGACGTGCGTCCGCAGCCACGCCGTCGCGGTCACGCGGCTGTCGGGCCGAAGAAAGCGCCGCGCGAGACGCGCCGATTCCGACGCGGGACCGGCGAGGATGGCGGCGATGAGCACGGCCGTGAGGGCCGGCGCCGCCCGCGTCGTGCCCGCGTTCTGCTTCAGCCACGCGCCGGCGGTGGCGACCGCCCGCGCCGCGAGCAGCGCCGCAAACGGCAGAAGCGGCGCCATGTATTGGGGCGACATGTAGGCCTGCGTCGAGGTGATGGCAAGGATGGGGACCGCGAAGCTCAGCACCATCAGCTGCGCGCGGCGGTGATCGCGCCACCCGCCGAGCGCGCCGGCCCCGGCGAGCACCGTGGCCACGAGTCCCAGGCCGGCGTGCCGCGGGATGAACCAGATCCAGGTGATGCCGGTGGCGAGGTATCGCAGGTAGGGGACGAGGGTCGCGAACGGAGGGCCCATGCGGGCCAGGCGGACGGCCTGGATCTCGTGAATGACCGCGAGCGGCCGCACGGCGAGTTCCGGGAATCCGAGGAGAATGCCCGCCACGATGCCGCCGCCCAGTACGGCGATGTCTCTATCGACAAGACGCCGCCGTCCGGGGGCCAGGAGGTGGGCGGTTACGAGCGAGATGACGACCGGAAACGCCGGATACTTCGTCACAATGGCCAGCCCCGCCAGGATTCCGGCCGCCAGATAGTCGAACGGCGTGCCGCCGCGGAGGATATGCAGGCCCGCCCCAAATGCGACCAGCACCATGAACGTCATTGGTACGTCCGTGCGGATGACGCCCGCATAATACACGGCGCCCGGCGCGAGCGCGAGCACGGCGGCGGCCACGAAGCCGGTCGGGGCGTCGAAGGCGCGCCGGCCGATATGGTAGGTGAGGTACACGCAGCCCACCCCGAAGAGCACCGTGAGGAGACGGCCCCAGACGTAGAACGTCGGGACGCCGAGATACCAGTAGTACTGCGTTCCGTCGGGCGGCGTCAGCGCGATCGCCGCAGGCGACGCGAGCAGTCCGGCAGAGTGCAGCGCAGCGTAGTGGAACGCGAGCACTGGATATAGAAGGTAGAAATACACCGGTGGATAGACGTACATCCGCGGCGTCCAGTCGCCGCGCTGCAGCATCCCGACCACCGCGTTCATCACGGTGGGCTCGTCCCACTCGTAGATGTAGGGGATGCCATGAACAACGCCGGGCAGGCGAAGCAGCGCCGCCCCGGTGAGGACGGCGAGCAGGAGCAGGGCCCGTCCCCACCGGCCGGCCGCGGACATTCTCACCGCCGGCGCACGGCCGGCCATGTTAGGGCGTCGCCCGCCGGATGGCAACCGTTTCGATGAGATTCAGCTCACCGGCCGTCCAGGACGGCAGCGCCGGCGTCCCGCCTTCGATCGGGACCCGCTTGAGCTGCAGGGCGTTGCCAATGTTGTTCTTCGCAGGCGACAGGTCCAGGATCTGGTCCCCTGTGGTCGCCTGGAAGGTCCAACTGCCGACTAGGCCGGGGCTCTTGTCGGGAAGGCGCTGGATGTTCGCTTCGTCGTGGATCTCGTCGGGGCGCAGGACGCGATCCCACAGGCGGACGCCGGTGATCAAGCCGGTAAACGAGACCTGGTCGGAAGCCCGAGGATCCCGGCAGCCGATCGCCAGCGGCGCGCCCTCGCTTTGAATGGTCCCTTCGTAGTTGGGCGTCCGGCCGGTGTCCTGAATCGCCGGGCTGCCGTTGATATAGATCGCGGTCTTGTGGCCGTCGTACGTCGCCGCGAGATGGGTCCACTTCCGGAACGGCACAAACCCGGCGCGGCCGGCCCCCCACCGTCCCGCGACGCTCAGGTCCACCCAGATCTTGTTGTTGCTGTCACCCGACAGCCGCAGAGTGTAGCCGTTGTTATCGCGCTTGCTCAGGATGGGACCTTCCGACTCCAATCCCGCCATCGTATGCATGCCGGGCGGTTCATGCATGCTCTCGAGGTACAGCCAGGCTTCGGCGGTCAGTTGCTGAACGTTGAGCGACGGCGCATCCGATACGGTCGCGCAGGTCGGCGACGGTCGGAGGGCCCACCCTGCGTGGGTGTCCCGGCGCGGCGTGCGTAGCGTGACATGCAGCTGGACCGGCAGGGTCGCCGCCTGTTCGATGCGGAACGGCGGCGTCGTGAAATTCAGGGGCTCGAGCCCGCCGACGGTGTGACTCGCCACGATGAGCCGCCCGACCTGGATCTCGATATAGAGCTGATACGTCGGCGGCGCCCACAGCCAGGGCCACGCGCCGGCGACGCTGATCGTATAGGGGCCCGGCGTGAACCGCTGGTCGGGTAGGTGGATTGTCTGCCCGTACGCGCCCACGGCCTGTTTGGAGACTGGGTCGGGCACCATATCTCCCGCCTCCAGCTGCACGGGAAAGACTGCGTTGACCTCCTGCGGCTTTGGCCGGACGATGTAAATCTTCGGATCGATGACCGGATACGTATCCAGCGCCCAGGAGTCCGCCGTGTAGACGTACGGTGGCCGCGGAATCACGGCCAGCGGCGGCAGACGGTCGAGCGGGCTCCGGTCGCCGACCACGGCAACGGCGACGCGGTTCTTCAAGTACCAGGCGACGTCGGCGTCCCGCGGCGCGAACAGCGTGGTATAGGGCAGCCGGTCGAGCCCCGGGATGAACCATCGTAGGTCCTCTTCGAAGGCGATGCGCGAGCCCGGCGCCATGTGGCGGCGCAGCCAATCGACGGCGGCGGTCCGAGTGTCGGGGCGGAAGCCCAACGTCCATCCGAGGCGGATGCTGTCCCGCGCGGGCGCCGCGAGCAGCGTCACCACCGCGAGACCGGCGAACGCCGGAGCGAGGCGGACGTGTCCGGTCGGCCACCGGCTCAGTACCAGCCGCCACGCCCAGACGCAGGCGACCCCTGCCAAGAGCGCAATGACCGGCAGCGCCGCCATCATGTTGCGGAGCGTCGTCAACCGCTGTCCTGACATGAAGAGGATGTAGACCACCGGGAAACTGACCAAGTATACGTGCTCGCGCGGCGCGGACCGGTACCCGACGATCGCGCCGGTGAGCGCGGCAATCGCCGGCAGCAGGCCGATCGCAGCGTGCGGGACAACGAACCACTCGTCGCCCTGGCTGGGGCGGACGAAGTACGCGAGATATCTGGGTAGGATCGTCTTCATAAGATGGAGGCTCGGAATGCCGCCGTAGGCCAGGGCCTGGTCGCGAAACTGCTGTAGGACCATTTGGGATCGGATCAGGACGTATGGTGTGCCGAGCGCGAAACCGGCCAGCGCGCAGGCGCCCATCAGCACGAGCGGTGCCGTGATCAGGTGCTTCCGCTGGGTGTTGAGCAGATGGGCCAGGGCGAGCGGTAGTCCGACGACCACCGCGTTCGTCTTGGTCGAGATCGCGACGCCGGCCAGCAGGCCGGTCACCGCGTAGTCGCGGACTGTTCCGCGGCGCAGCACCGCGAGCCCGGTCAGCAGGGTGAGCGTGACGAAGAACGTCATCGGGATGTCCACGCGGACCGTATCCGAGTAGTACACGGCGCCGGGGGCGAACGCGAGAAACGCGGCGCCCAGTAAACCGGCCGGCGCGCCGTAGACCGCCCTGCCGAGGCGGTAGACCAAGTAGACGGTCGCGGTACCGACGAGCGACGTGAGCACGCGTCCCCACAAGTAGAACGATGGAACGCTGATGTACCACCAATACGCGCTGCCTGAGGCCTGAGGGTGAAAGAGGTTGATGTCCCACGGCGTGGCGAGCGCGCCGCGCGCGTGCAGATAGAAATAGTGCAGGTACATCACCGGCAGCAGCATGTAATAGTACACGCTCGGGTAAACAAACGCGTTGGGGTACAGATCCCCGCGCTGCATCATCCCGATGACGTAGCTGAGGACCGTGGGCTCGTCCCACTCGTGCATGTACGGGAGACCCCGGCCTACGCCCAGCAGCCTGACCGCCAGCGCGGCAGTAAGGACCAGCCCGAGCAGACTCGTCTCGCGTGACGCGACGGCTTCGCGGAGCTTTTGTCCGATCATCGTTCCCCCCGGGCGGATACTTCGGGCCGTCAGGTTCTCTTTACGGCCCGCGCCGACCTGCTGCCGCCACAGAGGAACGAGCGCGCGCTCCGCGCGAACTTACGGCACATGCCGCGACTGAGGGCCGAGGGGCCGCGTCGGCGTTATCCGCATCAGATCGGCGTCGGAACGGTGCTGATCTCCCCGCTCCAAAAACGCTACGTCGCCGACGTGCTGCGCACCGCCCGCCTCTCCTACGGGCCCTACTCGGCGGCGCTCGAGCGCAAGTTTGCCGAGGCACACGCACGGCGGTTCGCCGTGTTCTGCAACAGCGGCACGAGCGCGCTGCAGGTCGCCGTTGACGCGCTCCGCAATACCTACCGCTGGAAGCCCGGCGACGAGGTGCTCGTCCCGGCGGCTACGTTTATCGCCACGTCGAATGTGGTGCTGATGGCCGGGCTCAAGCCGGTGTTCGTCGACATCGACCCATGCTACTACGAGATCGATCCCGCCCAGATCGAGCGCCACATCACCCGCCGGACCCGAGCAATCATGCCGGTGCACCTTTTCGGCCAGCCGTGCGACATGCGGCCGATTCTCGAGATCGCAAGGCGCCGGCGGCTGCACGTGCTCGAGGATTCCTGCGAGGCGATGTTCGTGAAGTACCGTGGCGCCCCCGTCGGCTCGTGGGGCGAGATCGCATGCTTCTCCACCTATGCCGCGCACCTCCTCACAACCGGCGTGGGCGGACTGGCCTGCACGAACGACAAAGACCTCGCCGTGCTCCTGAAGAGTCTCTGCAACCACGGACGGGACGGCATTTACACGTCGATCGACGACGACAAACGGCTGCGCGGCGCGGCGATGCTCCGGGTGGTCGAACGGCGCTTCTCGTTCGTTCGCCAAGGCTACAGCTACCGTGCGACCGAACTGGAGGCCGCGCTCGGCCTCGCGCAGCTCAAGACTTGGCGGGAAACGATCGCCGAGCGCCGGCGGAACGCCGCGTATCTCACGAACGGCCTCCGCGATCTCGAGGATCGGGTGCAGCTGCCGGCGATCCGGCCGCACACCGAGCATGCGTTCATGATGTATCCGATCGTTCTGCGTCCCGGCGCCGGCAGCAAGCGCGACCTGGTGTTCTTCCTCGAGGACCGGAACGTCGAGACGCGGGATGCCTTCCCATTGCTGTCGCAGCCGTTCTACCGGCGCCTCTTCGGCCCTCTCGCGGCCCGCTATCCCGTGGCGCAGTGGGTGACGCAGAACGGTTTCTACGTCGGATGCCATCCGGGACTCACGCGGCGGGAGCTCGACTTCATCATCGAGCAGATGCACGCGTTCTTCAGACGATGAGCGCGCCTCCGGCCGGCCTCAGGGTGTCGCTCGCCATCCTGACGCTCAACGAAATCGATGCGGTCCGCGGCATGTTCGCCCGCATTCCGCTCGCCGCGGTGGACGAGGCATTCGTAGTGGACGGCGGGTCCACGGACGGCACACGCGCGTTCTTCGAGGCGCGCGGCCTGCCCGTGATCGTGCAGGAGGTCCGCGGGCGGGGGGAGGCGTTCCGCCTGGCCGTCCGTCGGGCGCGGGGCGATCTCATCGTGTTCTTCAGCCCGGACGGGAACGAAGACCCGGCGGACATCCCGAAATTCCGCGAGTACTGTGAGCGCGGCTGCGATCTGATTATCGCCTCCCGGATGATGCGCGGCGCACGCAACGAGGAGAGCGATCAGGTCATCAAGCCGCGGAAGTGGGCGAACCAGGGGTATACGCTGATCGCCAATCTGCTGTGGAACACCCGTGCCTGCCTGACGGGCCGCGGCTATGTGACGGACAGCATCAACGGCTACCGGGCGATCCGCCGGGAGGCATTCGACGTGCTCGGTTTGGACGTGAAGGACTTTACCATCGAGTATCAGATGACGATCCGGGCGCTCAGACGCGGCCTTCGCATTGTCGAATTCCCGACGCGCGAGGGGCCGCGCATCGGAGGCGTGAGTAAAGTCGGATCGGTGGACGCCGGCCGGCGTTTCACGCGGACACTCGCGCGCGAATTGCTGGCGGGAATGTCGCCCGGGCCGCGGGAACCCGCGGGCGCGCCGGTGCCGGCCTCAACACCGCCGCCGCCCGCACCCGCCGCGCTCGCCGCCTCCTCGTTAGGGGGGCACGCGGCGGCATCTCCGCGCCGGAAGACCGCCCTCATCACCGGGATCACCGGACAGGACGGATCGTATCTCGCGGAGCTCCTGCTCGCGAAGGGGTACGATGTCCACGGAACGATCCGCCGGACCAGTTCGTCCGCCGTCGGGCGCCTCGCCGCGCTGCTGGACGGCCCCGGCGGTCCGCGGATCCATCTTCACCACGCGGACCTCGCCGACGCGGGGCGTGTCGTCGAGGTGATTCGCGCCGTCCGGCCGGACGAGCTGTACCATCTCGCGGCGCAGAGTGAGGCCGGACTCAGCTTCGAGATTCCAGAATACACGGCGGACATCACCGCGCTGGGGATGCTGCGAGTGCTCGACGCGCTGCGGGCCGCCGGATGCGCCACCCGCGTCTTTCACGCCGCCAGCTCGGAGATGTTCGGGGCGGCGGCATCCTCTCCGCAGAACGAGAGCACGCCGTTTCATCCGCGGACGCCGTACGCGGTCTCGAAGGCGTTTGCGTACTGGACCGCGGTCAACTATCGTGAGGCGTACGGGATGTTCGTCTGCAACGGGATCCTCTACAACCACGAGTCGCCGCGGCGCGGCGAGAACTTCTTCACCCGCAAGGTCACCCGCGCCGTGGCTCGGATCAAGGCCGGATTGCAGAAAGGCCTGACGCTCGGGGACCTGTCGGCGCAGCGGGACTGGGGGTACGCACCCGAGTACGTCGACGCGGCGTGGCGCATGCTGCAGCAGCCGGAGCCGGATGACTATGTCATCGCCACGGGTGAGACGCACAGCGTCGAGCAATTCGTCGACGCGGCGTTCGCCGAAGCGGGTTTGGCATGGCGCGATCATGTCGAGACCGCGGCGCAGCACGTCCGGCCCGCGCAGGGAGAGAATCTTGTGGGCGATGCGTCCAAAGCCCGGGACCGGCTCGGGTGGGTCGCGGCGACGAGGTTCCACGAGATAGTACGGCTCATGGTCGAAGCCGATTGCGCGCTGGTGGGCGTCGGGGCCGGCCGGCCCGCCGCACCGCCGCAAGAGCGGTACGCGAGAGGATGAGTTTCTGGATCGGTAAGCGCGTCCTCGTCACCGGCGGGGCGGGATTCATCGGCAGCCACCTCGTCGAGCGTCTCGTGGCGCTCGGCGCGGCGGTGACCGTGCCGCTGCGGTCGGCGGACGCGCGCCGTGACCATCTCGCCGGCGTGCTCGACCGGGTCGCGCTGCCCGTGGCCGATCTCGGCCGCTGGGAGGAGTGCGCCGCGGCCGTGGCCGGACACGACGTGGTGATGAACCTCGCGGCCCGCGTCGGCGGTATCCAGTACAACATCGACCATCCCGCATCGATTTTTCGCGAGAACATGACGATCTTCATGAACGTCATCGAGGCGGCCCGGATCGCCGGAGTGAAGCGTTTCCTGGTGGTCAGCTCCGCCTGCGTCTACCCGCGGGAGTGCTCCGTGCCGACGCCGGAGGAAGAGGGCTTCGCGGGGACGCCGGAGCCGACCAACGAGGGCTACGGCTGGTCCAAGCGCATGGAAGAATTCTTGGGCGCGGCGTACGCGCGTCAGTACGGACTGTCGGTCGCGATCGCGCGCCCGTACAACGCGTACGGACCGCGCGACAACTTCAACCCGGACTCATCGCACGTGATCCCCGCGCTGATCCGCCGGATCTTTGCGGGTGAAAACCCGCTGCGGGTGTGGGGGACCGGCGAGCAGACGCGGACGTTTCTCTACGTCACGGATTTCGTGGAAGGACTGATCGCGGCCGCGGAGCGCTATCCGGAGGCGGATGCGGTCAACATCGGGTCGACCGAAGAGGTCACGATCCGGGACCTCGCGCACCTCATCGTCGAGCTGTCGGGCCGGCGCGTCGCCGTGGAGTTCGACGTCTCGCGTCCCGGCGGGCAGCCGCGGCGGACGTGCGACACCGCCAAAGCGGAGCGCGTCCTCGGATTTCACGCCGCGGTGCCGCTCCGCGAGGGCCTGCGGCGCACGATCGAATGGTACGCGACGCAGGTGTCGCGTCACTCCCCGCAGGTACGTTGACACTATTCCCGAGGCGTCCCGCATTGGGCCGCAGACGCTGCTGATGACCCAAAATAAGCGCCGGTAGAATGGAGGCGGGCGATGCGTTGGAGGCACGTCCCGTGGTACGTGTGGGTGGCATCAGGAGCGTTGGTGACATTGGCTGGAATCGACGTATCTTCCCGGATCACGGAGCGCCTATCCCCCGCGATCCAGCGCATTCCCGAGTTTGGCGGCGCCGCCTCAGGGTCGGTGCAAGCGGCCATTAATGCGGCTGCGTTCACAGCCACTAGTTATTTCGCCAAGAACCCCCAACTGGACCGGACGGGTCAAACGTTCGGGCAGGATGTCCCTGCGATCCAGCAGGCGCTGAACGACGCCGAAAACGCTCAGCGGGCGTTGGAGGACGTGGAAGCCACCCGCATAAAAGGAGACACTTCTCATATGCGAGAAGACGCGATCGAAAAGGCGGCTTTGGTCATCGAATTGGCAACGGGCATCCGCCCGCGCTGGGCACCCCCAGCCAGCATCGGCACGAATGCCTGTGAACGAATCCCTCACCCACGCTAGTTGTGCACAACAAGCCGGTCACGACATGTTGAGCGCGTCGGCGAGCAGAATCCTTGTTGTCACGCGCGTTACGGCGCTTGGCGCTGCCGCGATTCTGGCATCGGCATGTACCTCGGCCCGTCAAGGGGCGCAGCAGCCGCCCGCGCAGCAGCCGCCGTCGGTCATGCAGCCGGTTTCACCGACGGCGCCGCCGGCCGTCGCGCAGCAGCAGCGTACGCCGCCCTCGGTCATGCAATTGCCACCGCGGCCCGTCCGGAAACTGCCACCGCCGGTGCCGTGGAAGGCCCCGCCACCGGCCGTCCAGGCGAATCCCACCAAGGTCAAGCAGGCCGCACCCGTCGTGAACGCCGTGAAGCGCTATTACGTAGAGAACAACTGCTATCCGGACATGGCGCGCGGCGGCGCGGGAGTACCGCCTGGACTCAAATCCATCCTGGACAAGGCGTCGTGGCCGGCGGGGTTTGTCTATGAAACGCTCACGGCGGCAATGGGATGGCAGCTCGGAGCGGGCACGGTGTACTACGTGGACGTATACTATCCCGGCGATACGCCGATGTGGAACGGGCCCGGATCGGGCCGGATCTACATCGTGTATAACCAGGCGGTCGAGACCTGTTGAGCAGAGGCCCACTCCCGTAGGATGCACATTCTAGGCATCAACGCGCATCATGCCGGCGCTTCGGCCTGCCTGATCCGGGACGGCGAGCTCATCGCCGCCGCGGAGGAGGAGCGCTTCCGGCGCATCAAGTACTGGGCGGGATTCCCACGCCTCGCCATCGAGTACTGCCTCCGCGCGGGCGGGATCACCGCCTACGATCTCGACCACGTCGGGATCTCGCGCGATCCGAGCGCGAATCTGATGAAGAAGGTGCTGTTCACGCTCGCGCGCCGACCGAGCCTCGGACTGATCCGCGAGCGCCTGGCGAATCAGCTGCAGGTGCGCCGGCCCGACGCGGCGCTCAGCGAGACGCTCGGGCTGGATCCGCGGCGCCTACGGGCGCAGTTCCACAACGTCGAACATCACCGCGCCCACATGGCGAGCGCGTTTTTTGTCTCGCCGTTCCCCCGCGCCGCGGTATTGTCGGTCGACGGCATGGGCGATTTCGTCAGTACGATGTGGGGCACCGGAAACGACAACCGCCTCGACATTCTGGGCGAGATCAACTTTCCCCATTCGCTCGGCTACGTCTACACCGCCGTGTCGCAGTGGCTCGGGTTTCCGCAGTACGGCGACGAGGGGAAAGTCATGGGCCTCGCGCCATACGGCCGGCCGGTGTTCATGGACGAATTCCGGCGGATGCTGCGGGTGCAGGCCGACGGCACGTTCGAGCTCGACCTGGATTTCTTCGTCCACCATGCCGCGGGCGCGTCGATGACCTTCGACGAAGGCTCGCCGGCGATCGGCACGATGTACTCGCCGAAGATGGTCGAGACGTTCGGCCCGCCGCGCGAGCCCGGCGCGGAGATCACGCGAAGACACCAGGACATCGCCGCGTCGCTGCAGGCGATGCTCGAAGAGGCCGAGTTCGCGCTGGTCCGGCGTCTCCAGCGGGAGACCGGTGCGGCGGCGCTGTGCATGGCCGGGGGGGTCGCCCTCAACAGCGCCTTCAACGGGAAGATCCTGCCGAACACGGAGTTCCGCGACATCTTCATCCAACCGGCGGCCGGCGACGCGGGGACGGCCCTCGGCGTGTGCTACTACATCTACCATCATGTGCTGGGCCGGCCGCGATCGTACGTCATGACCCACGCCTACACCGGACCCGAGTACGCCAACCGGGAGATCGCGGAGATCCTGGCGTCGTACCAGGCGGCCGTCGAGTCCCTCGACGAGGACGAGCTCGTCCGCCGCGCGGCGCGGCTGGTGGCCGAGGGCAATGTGGTCGGCTGGTTTCAGGGGCGGATGGAGTGGGGCCCCCGCGCCCTCGGCAACCGCAGCATCGTCGCCGATCCCCGGCGCGCGGACATGAAGGACGTGCTGAACGCCCGCATCAAGCGCCGGGAACCGTTCCGGCCGTTCGCGCCGTCGGTGCTGCTGGACGCGGTGGGCGAATATTTTGACCAGACCTATCCGGACCCGTTCATGCTGAAAGTGTATAATGTGTTGCCGGCGCGGCGGGGGGATATCCCGGCGGTGACCCACGTCGACGGGACCGGCCGGCTGCAAACCGTGGACCGGCCGGCCAACCCGCTGTACTGGCGGCTCATCAAGGAGTTCGGCGAGCAGACCGGGGTGCCGGTCGTGTTGAACACGTCCTTCAACGAGAACGAGCCGATCGTGTGCACCCCCCGAGAGGCGATCGAGTGTTTTCTACGCACGCGCATGGACGCGCTCGTCCTCGGGAACCATCTCGTCCGTAAGTAACCCCCGATGTCCGTGACGGTGCGCCTGGAACCGATCGGCCGGTTCCCCGGCCTGCGGGTGCTCGCCTGGCACGCCGGCGCGCTGTACGCCGGACGCGGCTACGCGCTGCTGCGCTGGGAGCCCGGCACCGGCCGGTGGACGCGCCGCGCGTCGTTCAGTCCCGCACGCTGGCGCCGTGTGACGTCCCGGAATCGCCTCTCTGCCCGGCTGGTCCGCGACGGGTTTCACGCGCTGGCGGGACTGCCCGACGGCACGCTCGCGGCCGTTTTTCCGGGTGCGATCGGGGTGCTCCGGCCCGGGAGCGACCGATTTCAGGCCGTCTTTCGCGTCCCGCGCGGGACGCGTCCCCTCGCGATCGCCGCCACGCCCTCGGGCCGCCTGTATTGGGGAGAGTATTTCGACAATCCGCACCGGGAGGCCGTGCACGTCTACGGCTCGGCCGACGCCGGCGCTTCATGGGAGGCGGTCTACACGTTCCCGCCCGGGGCGATCCGCCACGTGCACAGCATCACGTACGATCCGTACGCCGACCGTCTGTGGGTGCTGACCGGGGACGAAGGCGAGGAGTGCCGGATGCTTCGAGCCGCGCCGGACTGGTCCTCGGTCGAGGTAGTGCGCTCCGGCGGCCAGCAGGCCCGCGCGGTGACGCTCGTGCCGGGCGCGGACGCGGTCTACTTCGCCACGGACACTCCGCTCGAAGCGAATTACATCTACCGCCTGGACCACCGCGGCCGCCTGGACCGGCTGGCGGCGATTGACGGGTCGAGTTTTTGGAGTTGCCGCGCCGGCGGCGCGCTCTTTTTCTCGACGGCGGTCGAACCGAGCCGCGTCAACCGGAGCCGGTACGCCACGCTGTACGGCGGCGCGGACGGCGGCGCATGGTCGGCGCTCACGCGGTGGGCCCGCGACGGCTGGCCGCTCGCGTTGTTTCAATACGCGAACATCGTGCTGCCGTCGGGCGCCAACGACGGCGACGTGCTGGCCGCCAGCGGGCTCGCGGTGCGGGGGGAAGATCACGTCGCACACCTCTGGCGGACCCACATCGCGAATGGATAGCTGGCTGCGCGAGCATCTCGTGTGCCCCCGCGACCACGGCGCGCTGCGCGAGGAAGGCGATACGCTCGTGTGTCCCGCGGGGCATGCCTATCCTTGTGTCGGCGGGATCCCCGTCATGCTGCTGTCCGACGTGCCGCCCACCCACGTGGCTTTTCACGAGACGCTGTCGCGTGTCGGCGATGCGGCCGCGCCGGGCGGGCGCGCCGCCACCGGCCGCGCCGCGGCCGGCGGCGTCGATCCATTCGTGCAGGACGCGGTCGCCGGCACGTGCGGAAACATGTACCGCCGGCTCGTGGGCCGGCTGACGGAGTATCCGATCCCCGACGTCCGGCTGCCGCCGGGCGGGGGGCGGGTCTTCCTGGACGTCGGCTGCAACTGGGGGCGTTGGTGCGTCAGCGCGGCGAGGAAAGGGTACCGCGCCGTCGGCGTCGATCCATCGCTGGAGGCGATCGAGGCCGCGCGCCGCGTCGCGCACCAATTGGGCGCGGCGGCGATCTACGTGGTCGCCGACGCGCGGCACCTGCCGTTCCGCGCGGGATCGTTCGACGTGGCATTTTCCTACAGCGTGCTCCAGCACTTCGACAAGGGCGACGCTCGGAAGGCGCTCGCTGAAATCGGGCGCGTGCTCGGCGCGTCGGGGATCTCGATCATCCAGATGCCGAACGCGTTCGGCCTCCGCAACCTGTACCATCAGGCGCGTCGAGGCTTCCGCCGCACGCGGGCCTTCGAGGTGAGGTATTGGAGCCCGCGCGAGCTCCGCCGCGTGTTCGCGCGCGCGATCGGTCCCACGTCGCTCTTCGCGGACGGCTACTTTTCGCTGAATCCGCAGGCCAGCGATCAAGAACTCCTGCCGCCCCCGTTTCGATACGTGGTATACTGCTCCGAGTTGATTCGCCATCTCAGTGAAAGGCTGCCCTGGCTGGTGTTGGGTGCGGATAGTCTTTACGTGAGATCTAGGCGTCGCGAGGACGGATCCGCGTGACCACGGCGCTCAACAGAATTGCCGGCGCCTGTGCCGCCGCGACCCTGCTGCTGTCCGCCTCGGGTGATGCGGGGACGCCCGGCCGCGCGGGTCTGCCGCCCGAGATCGTCGTGCCCCTCGTCACCGCCACCCTTCCGCTCGGCTTGACCAACGCCCAGGCCGGCATCGTCGTCGCGTCCGACGGCCTGATCGTCACCGAGCTGCGCACGGTGCGCAGCGCGCACACCCTGACCGTGACGCTGCCCGGATCCTCGCCGCTTCCCGCCCGGCTGGTGGCGTCGGACGCGGGCAGCGATCTCGCCCTGCTCAAGGTCGCGGCCCCGCATCTCCTGCCGGTCCCGCCGTTTGCAGACTCGACGCCGCTCCAGATCGGACAGTCGGTGCGCGCCTACGGCTACCCGTTCGCGGAATCCCTCGGCTCGCGCGATCTCGCGGAGGGAGAAGGGACGATCAGCCGGATCGCGGGTCCCCCGGTGTACGCATTCTTCTCCGACGCCTTGGTCAGCCCGGGGTTTGCCGGCGGCCCGGTGCTCGACACCGCCGGCCGGGTCGTCGGGATGATGCAGGTGACCGCGCCGGGCGTCCGGCGCACCGCGTGGGCCAAGTCGAATCCGGGACTGCTCCCGGTCGTCGAGCGGATGCGCCGGGAACCGGCCGGCCGTGCCGCATCGCCGCCGTCCGCCGCCGCCGTTCCGCCCGCGCCCCGTCTCGCCTCGCGGCAGATTACCATCGCGGTGAACGCGACGCTATCCGGGCCGTCGGCCGCGGGCGGCCGTGCCATTCGTGACGGCGTGCAGCTTGCGGTTGAGGACCTCGGCGCCGCGCTTCGGGCGCGGGGCATCGGACCGTCGGTGATCGCGGCGGACGATCGAGGAGATCCCGCGGTCGCGGCGGACAACGCGCGGCGTCTCGCGGCCGATCCCTCCGTGCTGCTCGTCGTCGGCCACAGCCTCTCCGGCACGTCGATCGCGGCGGCGCCGGTCTACGACGGCGCCGGCCTCCCGATGATCACGCCCGCCGGCGAAGTGGCTACGCTGACGGACGCGGGACACGGGTCGGTGTTCCGCGTGATCGGCCGGGACGACGTCCAGGGGGTCGCCGCGGCGCAGTTTGTCCGCGTCCGGCTTGGCGGCGGGAGCGCGTACGTCGTGTACGAGCCGAGCGATTATGGACTGCGTACCGCCGCGGGATTCTGGTGGGAAGGGCAGCGCCTGGGGCTGCGCGCCCAGGGATTGAGCGCCGTAGACGACACGACGCTGGCCCAGGTCGTCGCCTCCATCGCCTCGGCGGCGCCCGCCGTCGTGTACTACGGGGGGGAAATGGCGGGCGCCGTGCCGCTTCTGAAGCGCATGCGCGAGGCGGGCGTGCGGGTGCCGCTGATCGGCGCCGACGGCCTCGACACGTCCGAGTTCGCCTACCTCGCGGGCGGCGCGATGCTGCCGGCCTTCTACACGGTTCTCGACGGTCCGTCTGGGCTCTATCCGGGTGCCGGCCGGTTCGTCGAGCGCTTCCGCGGCCGATTCGGGCGCCCCCCCGAACCGTTTGCGGCCCTTGCCTTTGACGCCGCCGGCGCGGGCCTCCAGGCGATTGTCGCCGCGGGAGCGGGCGGCGCGCCGGATCGCGCCGGCGTGCTCGCGGCGCTCCACGATCCGGCCTTTCAATATCAAGGTGTCACAGGGATGATCCGGTTCACTTCGAATGGGGACCGCGTGCACAGCCCGGTCTACGTGATGGAGGTCCGGAGCCCGGCGTGGTCGCGGTGGCGGGACAACACCGTGGCCGCCGCCTTCTTCCCATGACGCGCGCCCGGACGTGGCCGGCGGCCGGCGTATCGCTGCTCTGCGATGTGTGGTGGGCCGCCTTTGTGCTTGTGTTTTTCGGCATGGGCGCCGCCGCGGTGCTCCGGGCCGTCATGGGCGCCGCCGCGCTTCCCGCCGACGTCGGGCTCGGGGTCGCCGTGCTCTTCGCGTTGTGCGCCGTCCCCGCGATTCGGTCCAGGCGCACGGGGTCGTTCGACATCTTTGAGCTCGGGGTGTCGTTCGCCGCGATCTACTTCTTGTACATCGGCGTCCGGGCGCTGGATCTGCTCATCAATCCCGGAGTCTTGGCCGCCGAGACGCCGCATCCGAGCGTCATCGTCGCCGGGCTGGCCCAGGCCGTGTGGTACGCGAACCTGGGCGCCGCAGCATATCTTGCCGGCTACCGGCTGCCATTTCCGTACGGCCGCGCCGCGGCGCGGTTCTTCGCCGGGGATACGCAGGTCGGCGCCCGGCTGGTCAACGCGGTGGCCATCGTGTTCTATGTCCTCGGCTGGCTGGCGCGGCTGCCGGAGCTCACGCACGGCTGGTTTTTGACGACCGCGGCGTCCCGGTTTGCGGGCCAAGTCCCACCCGTCGTGCAGACCGTGTCGTTCTTCTCGATTCTCGCGGTCCTCGGCTACGCGCTCTCGCTCGTCGCGCTGGCGGTTCCCGGCGGCAGCCGGCCGGGTCCGCGCGTTCTGGCCGCGATCCTCACCTGCCTCGAGTTCATCTACGCGTTTATCATCGGCTCCAAGTTTTATCTGGGATTGATCGTGTTCATCCTTCTGCTGCTGGCCCACTATCTGCGGCGGCGCATCTCACCCGCCGTCCTGCTCGCGACGATTCTCGTCTTTATGTTCGTCGTCACCCCGATCGTCACGGAGTACCGGGAAGTCGCGGGCCTGGAGAGCATTCCGCTGCGCTCGTTTGGCCGCGAGCTTCCGCACGTGACGAGACTGGTGATCGCGCGGCTTCGCCGCTTCACGCCGGTCCAGTACGTCACCATCAGCTCGCAGGCGGTCCTGGACCGGCTGTCCGGCGTGGACGGCATCGCGGCCGTGGTCCGGGGGGTCCCCCAGATCACCGGCTATGCGCGTGGGGCGTCGCTCGCCTGGGTCGTCAAGGTGCTCGAGCCCACGATCATCCGCCCGGCGAAATATGACGTCCTGGCGCGCGTCCTGACCCCCGTGCCGCGCCTCTTCGGGTATCCGGATTTCTCCCGGGGCGGCATCGCCCTCACGGAGGTGGCAGAGTTCTACTGGAACTTCGGCATCGCCGGGATCCTGATCGGGATGTTTCTCGTGGGCCTGCTGCAGCGCGCAGCGGTGGCCTGCCTGCTGCAGCCGGTCTCGCCGCTGCGGGCTTTCATCTACGCGATCCTGTGGCCGTGGATGATGACCGCGGTCGAGGGCTGGGCGTTCTCGATCTATCCGAACGTCTTCCGCCTGACCGCGCTGGCCGCGCTTATCGCCTGGGGCACCCTCTGGCTTGCCCGCCGCGAACCGGCGTTTGCGCCGGCCCCCAGGGGGGAGGCGGCGGGCTAGATGGAGCGCGCACTGGCCCGGGCGGAGGCGGCACCCACCTTCCCGCGGATTTCCCTGCCGTATGTGTCGCTCTTGGTTCTTTTGTTCGCCGGGGCTATGCTGCCCTGGTACACGCTGCGGACCATGCCGCTTCTCACGATCGGGACGGCGAAAATCAACCTCGTCGACGGCCTTGCCGCCTGCGCAGTGCTGCTCGCCGCGCGGCCTATCCTCCGGAGCGTCCTCGTCGAGCGGGAGGCGCCGCTCCTTCTCCTCAGCGGTTTCATCCTATATATGGCGGTGCCGCTGGCGATCGGCCTCCACGATGCCGGCGCACGGGCGACGGCCGTTCGCGAGGCCCGCGGCCTGGCATTTTACGCCCTTGGCCTCGCGTTCGCCGCGCCGCGTTATCGCCCCGCCGACCTCCGCGCGTTCGCCGCCGCCTACGCCGGCGGCACGGTCGTGGCGGTGGCGGCGGTGTTCGTGCACCTCCGCTGGCTGGTGGCCCTCCCCGGGTACACGCCGGATGCGCTGCTGGCGCCGGCCGGGTTCACCGTCCAGTCGTTCAGCTGGAACGAGCATGTCTCGCCGATGCCGACGATCGCGGTGGCCGCCGCGGCCGGGTATCGGATCGACTATCTCGACTGGTCCGTGCCGCTGGTCGCGCTGCTGCTGGCCGTGGCCGGCGCGCTGACCGCGTCCGTACGCCTCAAGACGGCGGCGTGGGCGGCCGCGGCCCTGGCCGCCGGCTGGTATCTGCTTGTCTCCGGCGCGCGCTCACCTCAAATCGTCGGTTTGGCGGCGGCCGCCGCGATCGCGGTCGCCCTGGGACGCCGGCACGCCGCGCGCCGGCGGGTCCTCGCCGGCATCGCGATCGCGGTGGTGCTGGCCGGCGGGCTGTTGGTCGCGCGGCCCGCGGGGGTCCTGCGGGGTATCAGCGGTCCGCTGCGGACCACCGTGCTGCGGTGGGGCCAGGCGGGCGGGGACGACTCGCTTCGCCTCCGGGTGAAGGAAGTGGCCGTCAGCCTTCCGGCGTTCGCCCGCCACCCGATTTTCGGCGAGGGTCTCGGCGGCGTGATTCCGATTCGCGAGTTCGCCGTTGAGGGCATCACGCCGCGCTCGATCGCGTCGGGGTACGGGTTTCTGCTGGTCAAGACCGGCCTTGCGGGGTTCGCGCTCTATCTGGCGGTGGTCGTCGCCGTGCTCCGCGCCGCCTGGCTGCGGATTCGCAGCGGCCGGGACAACGCGGTGTGGCCCGGCGCCCGGGTCGGGCTCGTCGGGATCGGCGCGCTCCTCGCGCTCAACCTGGTGCACACAGTCGTGGACACGCCGGACGGCGCCCTCGCGTTCAGTCTCTTCTTCGGCATGATCATGGCCGGCGCGCCCGCGCGCGACGTCCGCGTGTCCAGGCCATGAAAATCCTCATGCTCACCCCGCACTATCCGCCGGAGATCCGGAGCGTGTCGCTTTTGATGTCGGAGCTCGCGGAGGATTTGGCGGCGCAGGGCCACGCCGTGACCGTGATCACGCCGTACCCGCCCGAGCACATGGACGAGGCGCGCGGGGCGCCGCCGCCGGCGCGCGAAGAGGCCCGCGGCGTCCGGGTCTTCCGCGTGCGCGTGCTGCCGTTTGTCAAAGTTGCGCCGGCGATCCGGGCCGTCACGCACTTCACGCTCGCCGGCTCGATGGCCGCGGCGGGCCTGCGGGCCGGCCGGCACGACGTGATCCTCGCCTATTCCCCGCCGCTGACCGTGGGGCTGGCCTGCGACGTGCTGAAGCGCGCCTGGCGCGCCCCGTTCGTGTTCAACGTCCAGGATCTCTATCCGCAGGCGCTCGTGGATCTCGGGCTCGTGCGCAACCCGGTCGTGCTGCGCGTGCTCGAGTGGCTGGAGCGCCACGCGTACCGTCACGCGCGCGCGATCACCGTCCACTCCGCCGGCAACCGCGACGCGTTGGTCGCCCGCGGGATCGCGCCCGCCAAAGTCACCGTCATTCCCAACTGGATCGATACGACGGCCGTCGTGCCCGGCGACCGGAACAACGGCTACCGGGCCGAATTGGGACTTGGCGCCCGGTTTGTGGTCTTATTTGCAGGCGTAATGGGGTATGCACAAGATATGGCCATCATGGTCGAGGCGGCCGCCCGGCTCCGCGATCTCGGCGAGACGGACGTCACGTTCCTGCTGGCCGGCGATGGCGTGCGACGGAGCGAGGCGGAGGCGCTCGTGCGCGCCCGCAACCTCGACACGGTCCGGTTCCTCCCGTTTCAGCCGTTCGACCGTTACCCGCAGCTGGTCAGCGCGGCGGACTGCTGTCTGGTCACCCTGCAGCCCACCGTGGCGACGCCTGTGGTACCATCCAAGATCGCGGGGATCCTCGCGGCCGGCCGGCCGGTCTTGGGGGCGCTGCCGGCGGGCGACGCGCGGACGCTGATCGAGCAGTCGGGCGGGGGACTGTGCGTGCCGCCGGGAGACGCGGCCGGGCTGGCCGAGGCGATCCGGCGGCTCATCCGCGATCCTGCGCTGGGGGCCTCGCTCGGAACCGCGGGCCGGCGGTACGTGGAGGCGCACTTGTCCCGGACGACGGCCGCGCAGGCGTACACCCGGCTCCTGACCACGGTCGTGGGCCGCGAGGGCACCGATTCGTAGAGGAAAACGGTTGTGGGTTAGCCAAAGCAAACCGCGCTGCAGTGCTTGATACTTCTTTGACGGGGGACGTAATGGCCGTAAGCACCTCTTCTGGGCTCGAGGAGCAGGTCGCCGCAACACCCACGTTGTCGCTCAACGGCGAGGCCGCCGGCCGGCTCTCGCTGAACGGCCATGTTCCGCCGGCGGCGGCGGTGCCGGGATATCCGCTCCGGCGCCCCGTCGAGGTGATGCTCGCGTCTCTAGGCATCTCGGTGATCATCCCGGCCGCGTTTCTGATCGCGGCGCTGATCTGGCTGGACGATCGCGGCCCGGTGTTTGTGCGGCAGACTCGAGTCGGTCGAGGCGGCCGGCTGTTCCATCTCTTCAAGTTCCGGACGATGCGGGAGCCCGAGGCGCATGACGTGCCGCGCCAGGCCACGACGTGCGACGGGCGCATCACCCGCGTCGGACGGCTGCTGCGGGCGACGGCCCTCGATGAGGTCCCGCAGCTGCTCAACATCCTCCGGGGGGAGATGAGCTTCGTCGGGCCGCGCGCGCTGCTGCCCAAGGAAGTCGAAGTCGATCCCAAGTCGCGCTACCATCACATCGAGGAAGTCCCGAACTACCACGTGCGGACCTCGGTGTGTCCGGGTCTCACCGGGCTGGCGCAAGTCTATGCGCGGCGGGACATCAGCCGGCAGAAGAAATTCAAGTACGACGCACTGTACGTGCGCCGGATCAGTCCGTGGCTGGACATGAAGCTGTTCGCCACGTCGGTCGTGATCAGCCTCACCGGGCGCTGGCCCCGGCGAGGCCGGTCGGTGCGGCGCAGGGGAGCGGGATGACGCCGGGGCGGGCGGAGCGAGTCGCCGCACCGTCGCCGGTTCCGAACGTCACGATCCGCCAGCCTCCGCTCGACGTCCTGATCCTCACGCGGAACGAGGAGGACAATCTTTCGCGGGCGCTGGCGAGCGTCGCCGCCCTGGCCGCCGCGGTCTGGGTCGTGGATTCCCACAGTACCGACCGGACGGCGTCGATCGCGGACGCGGCCGGCGCGCGTGTCGTGACCCATGACTTCACGGGGTACCCCGCGCAGCGGAACTGGGCGCTTCGCAATCTGCCGTTTACGGGCGACTGGGTGCTGGTCCTCGACGCCGACGAAACCGTCAGCCCGGAGCTGGCCGCCGAGCTGCCCGCGGCGCTCGCGGCGGCCCCGCCGGACCTCGCGGGCTTCTACCTGAAGCGCCGCTTTATTTTCCTCGGCCGCTGGCTCCGACACGGCGGGTACTACCCGGTCTGGCTGCTGCGGGTCATGCGGCACCGCGTGTCCCGGTGCGAGGAGCGGGCGGTCGACGAGCATTTCGTCGTCGAGGGCCGCACCGCGCGGCTCCGGCACGATCTGCTGCACGAGGACCGCCGGCCGCTGTCGCGCTGGGTGGAACGCCACGATCAGTATGCCGCCCTCGCGGCGGAGACGCTCGCCCGGGCGGGTGAACGCGGCGCCGTCGCGGGACGGTGGACCGGGACGCAGGCGGAGCGCAAACGATGGTGGTACGATCGCGTGTACCGCCGCGCGCCCGTCGGGATGCGCGCCGTCGCCTATTTTCTCTACCGGTATCTCCTCCGGGCCGGCTTCCTCGACGGCCGCGAGGGGTTTCTCTATCACCTCATGCAGGGGTTGTGGTACCGTGCGCTGATCGACGCGAAGCTGTTGGAGCTGCGCCGCCGCGCGCCGCGCGGCCATGCCGGCGCCCCCGCCGTGCGGGCGCCGGATCCCGCGCCCGAACCATGAAGCAGGTTGTCCTGAGCCCCCGGACCGGCGTCCTCGAGGTCGCGGACGTGCCGGTGCCGCAGATCCGGCCCGGCGCGGTCCTCGTGCGCAACACCGCGTCCGTCGTCAGCGTCGGGACCGAGCGGTTCGTCCTCGACATGGCGGGGCGCAGCCTCGCAGGCAAGGCGCGTGCGCGCCCGGATCTCGTCCGCGAGGTCCTCAACAAGGTCCGGCGGGACGGCCTGCGCACGACCGTGCGCGAGACGTTCATCCGGCTGGACAGTCCGCAGCCGCTGGGCTACAGCTGCGCCGGGGTTGTGGTGGACGCCGGCGCCGGCGTCGACGGCTTCCGGCCCGGCGATCGTGTCGCCTGCGCCGGCACCGGCTGGGCCGCGCACGCGGAGGTCGTGCTGGTGCCGCGCCAGTTGTGCGTGCCGCTCCCCGCCGAGGTCACGGATGAGGCCGGCGCCTTTGCCACGCTCGGGGCGATCGCGCTCCACGGCGTGCGCCGCGCGGGCGCGGGCCTCGGCGAGGTCGTGGCCGTCCTGGGGTTGGGCATCGTCGGCCAGCTGACGGTGCAGCTGCTGCGGTCCGCGGGCTGCCGCGTCGTGGCGTACGATGTGGTACCGGCGCGCGTGAAGCTGGCCGGCGAGCTCGGCGCGGACGCGGCGGCGGTCACGGCCGACGACGCGCGCGCGGCGGCCATCCGGATCACGGGTGGGCTCGGCGTCGATGCGGTGATCGTGACCGCCTCGACGGCGAGCAGCGCTCCGGTGGCGCTCGCGGCGGACCTGGCGCGCGTGCGGGGCACGGTGGTGATGGTGGGCACCACCGGGATGGACGTGCCGCGGCGCCCGTTCTGGAAGAAAGAGCTCGCGCTCGTGCTTTCGAAGGCGTCGGGCCCGGGCAGCGAGGACGAGACATACGAGCGCCGGGGCGTGGCCTTCCCGGCGCCGTACGTGCGGTGGACCGCCGGACGGAACATGGCCGCGTTTGTCGGCGAGCTCGCATCCGGGCGGGTGCGGGTCGAACCGCTCGTCACGCACCGGTTCCCGATCGAGCGGGCCGGCGACGCCTACGACCTGATCTCCGGCCGCGCGGCGCAGCCCCACCTCGGCGTGGTCCTGACGTATCCGGCGGAGAGCGATGCGCGGCGGACGATCGCGCTCCGGCCGGCGCCCCGCCGGGCCGGCGGCCTCCGGATCGGCGTCATCGGCGGCGGCGTCTTCGCCCGTACCGTGCTCCTTCCCGCGCTCCGCGGGGTCCCCGGCGTGCGGCTGCGCGCCGTCGCCACGGCGACCGGACTGTCCGCGCGGCACGTCGGCGACCGGCTGGGGTTTGAGGTGTGCACGACCGACCCCCGCGCGGTGCTGGATGACGATCAGGTGGACGCGGTGGTGGTCGCGACGCGCCACGATCTGCACGCGTCCCTCGCCGCGGACGCGCTGCGCGCAGGGAAGCACGTCTTCGTGGAGAAACCGTTGGCGCTGACCGCGGAGGACGTCCGCGCCGTGGTCGCCGCGTATACGGCCTCGCCCCGAACGCTGATGGTCGGGTTCAACCGCCGGTATTCGCCGATCGTTCGAATCCTGAAGGATTTCGTCGGCGCGGTGCGGCCGCTCGTGCTGACGTACCGCGTCAACGCCGGCGCGATCCCGGCCGATCACTGGACGTACGACCCGGTGGAGGGCGGAGGGCGCTGGCTCGGCGAGGGCGGCCACTTCGTGGACCTTCTGCAGTACCTGACGGACGCGGAGCCGGTCGAGGTCTTTGCGCGGTCCGTCGGGCCGGCCGGCGCGGCGTCGCTCGTCATCTCGCTGGCGTTCCGCGACGGCTCCGCGGGAACGATTGCGTACGTGGACGGCGCCGACCGCGCGCTCTTCCGGGAGCGCCTCGACGTCTTCGGCGCGGGGGTGGCGTGTACGCTCGACGACTTCCGCCGGGCGACGCTGGCCCGGGGCGGCCGCGTGCGGCAGGTCCGCCGGTTGGAGGCGGAGCGGGGGCATCGGGAGGAGCTGCGGGCGTGGGTCGCGGCCGCGGCCGGGAGCGCGTCCTCCCCGGTGCCGCTCGAGACCTATGTGGCGAACGCGGCGTGTTGCTTCGCGGTCGCGGAGTCCGTCCGGACCGGACGCCCGGTCGCGGTGGACGCCGCCGCGCTGCTGCGACCGCCGGCGACGGACGCCACCAGTTAGGGGGGTCGACGGTTGATGAGTGAGGGAGACGCGTTTACCGGCCGGACGGTCCTCGTGACCGGCGGGGCGGGCTGCATCGGCAGCAATCTCGTGGAGGCGCTCGCGCGGCACGGCGCGGGCCGGATTTTGGTCCTGGACAACCTCTCCTCGGCGAGCCGCTGGAACGTGCCGGATCACGCGCCGGTGCGGTTCGTCCAGGGCAGCGTGACCGAGGATGAGACGCTGCGCGGCGTCTTCGCCGAGCGGCCGGACTACGTGTATCATCTCGCCGCGCTCTTCGCCAACCAGAACTCCGTCGATCACCCCGAGCAGGATCTGCTGGTCAACGGGCTCGGCACGCTGAAGATGCTGCAGTTCGCGCATCTGGCCGGGGTGCGTCGGTTCGTGTACGCGTCGTCGGGCTGCTCCGTGTACGGCAGCAAGGCGCCGCTGCCGCTGCGCGAGGACTTCGTGTCGATCGATCTCGACACGCCGTATCAGATCACGAAGCTGCTCGGCGAGCTCTACTGCAACTTCTTCCATCACTACTATCAGTTGCCGGTCGTGCGGGCGCGATTCTTCAACGTTTACGGACCCGGCGAGATCCCCGGCCGCTACCGGAATGTCATCCCGAATTTTCTCTACTGGGCGATGCGCAAGGAGCCCCTGCCGATCACCGGCACCGGTGAAGAGACCCGCGACTTCACGTACGTCGGGGATGTCGTGCGGGGTCTGCTCGCCGCGGGCGTCGCCGACGAGGCCGTCGGCGAGGCAATGAATCTCGCGTCGGGCCGGGAGGTTACCGTCGGGAGCCTGGCCGCGCTCGTCAACGAGCTCACCGGCAATCCGGCCGGCGTCCGCTATGCGGCGCGGCGCTCGTGGGACAACATCACCCGCCGGTGCGCGTCGGTCGAGAAGGCCGGCCGCCTGCTCGGCTATCAGCCGTCCGTCGACTTCGAGACCGGCATCCGGCGGACGTTCGACTGGGCCACGGCGAACTGGGACCGGATCGTCCGCGACGCGCGGTTCTGAGGCGGCCGGGACGATGTACGCGGTCATTCTGGCGGGCGGCAAAGGCGAGCGGCTCCGGCCGTTCACCGAGGACCGGCCCAAGCCGATGGTCGAGATCGCCGGCATGCCGATCCTCGGCCATCAGATTCGCTGGCTGCACGCGCAGGGCGTGCGCCACGTCGTGATCGCCTGCGGATACCGCCACGAAGTCATCGAAGCCTACTTCGGGACCGGGGAGCGCTTCGGCGTGCGCATCGCGTACGCCGTGGAGGAGCAGCCGCTCGGACGGGGGGGCGGCCTGCGGCAGGCCCTCGGCCGGGTGCCGGCGGACGTGGACACCGTCATCGCGACGAACGGCGACGTGATCACGGACCTGCCGCTGGCGCCGCTGCTCGCGGCCCACCGCGCGCGGCCGGTGCTGGCCACGGTGGTCCTGGCACCGTACGTGAGTCCGTACGGCCTGGTCGAGGTGGACGACCACGACCGGGTCACCCACTTCCGCGAGAAGCCGGAGCTGCCGTATTGGATCAACGCCGGCATCTACGTCCTGGCCGCGGCCATCCGCGACTGCCTGCCCGAACGCGGCGACCACGAGACGACGACCTTCCCCGACCTCGCGCGCGCCGGCCGGCTGGGCGCGTTCAAGAGCCGGGCTTACTGGCGCGCCGTCGACACGATCAAGGACGTCAACGCGGTCACGGCGGAACTCCGCGCGACCGAGGTCGGTCCCGCCTCCCCCGGGGCGGGCGACGGCCGATGAGGGCCGTCATCCCGGTGGCCGGGCGCGGCAAACGGCTGCGGCCGCACACCCACACCCAGCCGAAGGTCTTGATGAACGTGGCCGGCAAGCCGATCCTGGCCTACATCCTCGACGACCTGCGGGATCTCGGGGTCGAGGAGATCACGTTCGTCGTCGGCTACCTTGCGGAGAAGGTGGAGGAGTTCGTCCGCGAGCGCTATTCGATTCGCGCCCACTTTATTTACCAAGACGAGCCGCTCGGCAACGGCCACGCGATCTATCTGGCGCGGGAGCACCTGACCGGGCCGACGCTGATCGTCTTTGGAGACACGATCGTGCGGGCCGACCTGCGCGCCGCGTCCCGGCTCGACTGTTCGGCGATCGGCGTGCACCAGGTGTCGGATCCGCGCGCGTTCGGCGTCGTGGAGCTGGACCGGGACGGCTTCGTGCGGCACCTGTGGGAGAAGCCGTCCGCGCCGCCGAGCGATCTCGCCGTCGTCGGCGTCTACATGATTCAGCGCCCCGGACCGCTGCGCGCGGCGCTCGAGCGCCTCGTCGAGCAGCGACGGATGGCGAACGGCGAGTACTGGCTCGCGGACGCCCTGCAGCTCATGGTCGAAAGCGGCGAGCGGCTGCGCACCTTCCCGATCGAGCGCTGGTACGACTGCGGCACGCCGGAGGCGCTGCTGCACGCGAACCACGCGCTCCTCGAGTCCTCGTCCCCGGCCCCCGCGGACATCGGCGGGTCGGTGATCGTGCCGCCGTCGTTCGTCTCCCCGACCGCGGTGGTGGAAGGATCGGTGGTCGGGCCGTACGTGACGATCGCGGAGGGCGCGCGCGTCAGCAACGCGGTGCTGCGCGAGACAATCGTGAACGCCAACGCCCGCGTGGAAGGCGTGCTCCTGGAAGACTCGATCATCGGGGAAAACGCGGCCGTGACCGGGCGCCGCTCCAGGATCAATCTCGGCGACAGTTCCGAGATCGAGCTGACGTAACCGCCCGCGCGGCCTCGACGCAGGCCCACGACAGAAAGAACGCCGCCAGCACGTCCGTCAGCCAGTGCTCTCCCAGGTAGACCAGCGCGGCCATCATGCCGAGCACCAACGCCGCCGCCGCGAAGGGAAACCGCCGCAGCAGCGTGCCCGCGACGAAGGTCGCCCGCATCGTGTGCCCCGAGGGCAGGCTGAACGGCGTCGACTGAATGGGCGCCCCGAGGGGGACCGGCAGATGACGGGCGAGCGACTCGGGCGGCCCCGGATGGACGATCAGGTGCTTGAAGACGACCGCGATGACGCTGACCGCGGCAAGGCCCACGGCCAGACCGAGTAGCGCCAGTCCCTGCCGCCGCCGCCGCAGAGCGAGCACGGCCCCGGCGACGGCAAACCCGGGCACGAGCACTTCGGCGTTGCCGAGATACGAGACGGCGAACGCCGGCCAGTCCGCCGTGGGCGCGGCGCGCTGCAGCCAGCGGGTGGCGCCGAGATCGACGGTGTGCGAGGCGGGCACGAACGTCACCGCGGTCACGACGACGAAGCCCAGCAGCGCTCCGGCGGCGCGTACCCCTCGCGCGGGGTTACGGCGCATGCTGGTAGAGAAACACCCCGCCGATCTTCTTCGGCGGGCCCTCCGCCGCGCTCAGCACCGGAGCCCACGCCCGCTCGAACTCGTCGGAGGTCACGACCACCGAGCGGATCTGATAGTAGCGCCGAAAATCTCGAAGCGGCGCAAGATGCCGCGCGACGGACGGCCGCGGGTCCGTGCTCAGCAGCGGCTCCGCGATCGGCCACTGCTCGACGAACTTGGGCGGAATGCGGACGATATAGCCCGGCATGCGGAAATACATGTCGGACTGCGCCTGCCAGAGCAGGCTCTGTCCGGTCAATCCGTAGGGAATGATGAGGACGGTCTCGCTCGGCGCGAAGGCCCGCCGGTACAGTCCGGCGGAGAAGAATTCGGGAGTGTGCAGGTCGGTCGTCCATAAGGGGAAGGCCGGATTCGGCAGGACGCTCAACACGGCGGCGCCCGCGACGGTCCATCGAAGCCACGCGGCCGGGCCCGGACGGCTCAGCCACGCCGCGACCATCAACGCCGTGATCAGCGAGAGGAACATCGGGAAGCGCGCCGGGAGCGCCTGGTTGACCAGAGGCACGTGCAGGATCAGCGCCCACGGAAGCGGCGCCACGGGCCTGCCGGCAACACGCAGGGTGGGACCGAGCGACGCGACCAGGACCAGCGCGGCGCACGCCGCCAGGACCCGGGTCACCGGTCGGCGCCACCCGCCGGCGATGAAGAGGACGCACGCGAGCAGGAGCGGGACGCCGAGGTAGGCGCCGTTTTCAAAGACGTTCCCGGTGAACCGGCCGGAGAGCGACGCGAACGCGCGCCCCCCCACCCACGTCGGCGGCATCGGCACCACGAGGTTCAACAGGTCGGCGGAATGCGGAAAATCGATCGCCACGCTGAGGGAGCGGTCGGCGAAGCGGTACAGGTACGGGCTCAGCAGAAGCAGGGCGACGGCGTAGGCCGAGACGACTGCCGGTGCGGCCGCGAGGATCGCACGCCGGGTCGTCCGATCGGCGAACGCGCAGCCGAGGACGGCGGCGGCGACGCCGAAGGCCGTGTCCATAGCGAAGATCTCGACGAAGAACGTAAACTGGGCGACCAGGATGAGCGCGAAGAGGGCGACGAACGTGGTCGTCGACAGCCGGCCCTCGCCGTACAGCAGCAGGACGTAGACCGCGAGCGGCACGAGAAAGATGAGCACCAGATTGGGATGGCCCAGCATGTGCCCGAGTTCATACGAGGAGAAGCCGTACAGGTATCCGGCGACAAGGGACGGGACGCGCGCCTTCGTCACGTGGACGCACAGCAGGTAGGCGGTCCACGCCGACAGCGCCGGCGCGGCCCACATCACCACGTTGAAGCTGACGACCGGTCCGAACGCGGTCGTGATCCCGGCCGCCAGCAGCGCCGGCCCCAGGATCGACGACGCCCACGCCAGACTCACCGGGAGCGACGACCAGATTCGTTCGTTGACGAACGGGTCCAGGTGGTGGGCGATCGCAAACGGCCACCACTTCAACATCCACATGAAGCTGATCGGGTCCCCGCTGAAGCCGATGTAGGAGCCCGACGGGTTGGCCGCGACCCGGCGGCCGAAGTAGAGAAATGACGTCAGCAGGTACAGGGCGAGCGCGAGCAGGGGACCGCTTCGATTCCGCTGCGTCATGCGCAGTCGTATTCGGAGATCCGCAAACGGCCCCCTTTGTGACCAGGGCTCGTGGACATCGCCAATAGGTGTCTAGGTTCAGATAGATCCGACTACACTTGACACTCGGTGCAACGGCGGCATCGGGGCCGCTTCCGGCCGTTGGGCGGTGGCTATACTGGCACCACCATGGCCATCCTCAAGCCGTTCCTACGCCGGCGCGTCCGGG
>DATGFS010000010.1 GCA_035308905.1 bacterium
CGCTGCGCCGCGACCGGAGCCGTCAGGAGTGGGTCGACGATTTTCCCGACCAGTTGCTGGAACTCCTCGCGTTTCTTCGCCGCGAGTTTCCCCGGGCGCACCCCTTCGGCCGCATCCTGGTGACGCCGGACATGCCCGGAGGCCCCGACGTATGGCTCCTCGGCTCGAGCATGTGGAGCGCTCGGGCGGCGGCGGAGATCGGCCTCCCCTACGCCTTCGCCCACTTCATCAACCCGGAGCCCACGCGCGAGGCGCTCGAGTACTACCGGACGCACGCCGACGAAAAGATCCGCCGCACGATTCTCGCTCTCGGCGTCATCTGCGCGGAGACAGAAGCGGAAGCCGTGCGCCAGTCGTCGGCCATCAGGCTGCGGCGCTACCTGCGGGCCCAGGGCGTCGAGCCCGGGGCCATCCCGACGCCGGAGGAGGCGCTCGCGCAGCTGGGTCCCGGCCCAGACCCGATGCCGCCGGAGCGGAGCGAGTGGCCGCGGTACATCGTCGGGTCGCGGGAGCAGGTGCGCGACCGGCTCACGGGCATCGCGGATGCGCTCTCGCTAGACGAGTTGATGATCCTCACGATCGTCCACGACCACCGCGCGCGCGTGCGGTCGTACGAGTTACTGGCCGAAGCCTTCGGCCTCAACCCCCGTGACGGCGCCGCGGCCCCGTCCGCGTAACGTCAGAACGCGCGGCCGGCCGCCATCACGCGCTCAGCGGCGGGCGCCGCCCATGCCGGCGCGTTGACGTACGAGCGGTCCAGCGCGGAGACCGAACCGCATCCCAACAGTTTCAGGTTCCGCATTAGGTCGGCTTTAAAGATCTCAAGCGCCCGCGCCACGCCCGCTTCTCCCGCCGCGCCGAGGCCGTAGGCGAACGCGCGGCCGATCAGCACCGCGCGGGCGCCGAGGCAGATGGCCTTGATCACGTCCGTGCCGCGGCGGATGCCGCCGTCGAGCAGCACCTCCGCACGGCCGTCGACCGCGGCCACAACCTCGGGGAGCGCGCGCAGCGTCGCCGGCGACGACTCGAGCTGCCGGCCGCCGTGGTTCGAGACGACGACGCCAGCCGCACCCGCGTCGACCGCGCGCCTGGCGTCCTCCGCGGTCAGCACGCCCTTGAACACGATCGGTCCGGGCCAGACTTCTCGGATCCAGCCGAGATCGTCCCAGGTGAACGACGTCCGGATGAGACTGCCGACGTCGCGCAGCTTCATCGGGCCCACGCCCGGCGTGACGATGTTGGGCAGCGTATGGACCCCACCGTCCAGCAGAAAGTCGATGAGCCACCCCGGGTGCGCCAGGATGCCGGGGAGGTACGGAATCTTTGCGAATGGGTTGTCGCCGAGCAGAACGGAGGTGTGGTTGTGATGGTCGCGCTCGCGCATCCCGATCACGTACGTGTCGATCGTGATGGCAAGCACGGAGAAGCCCGCCGCGCGGGCCCGCGTCAGCACGTCGATCCCCGCCTCGCGGCCGCCGGTCAGATACAGCTGGAACCACGCGGGGCCCCGGGTGGCGGCCTTCACGTCCTCGAGCGGGTGCCCGGACGCCGTGGAGAGGATGAAGGCCGTGCCGGCCTCGCCCGCGGCACGGGCCGCGGCGACCTCGCCCTTCGGATGGAACATCCGGCAGTACCCTACCGGCGCGAGCAGGACGGGCAGCGCCATGTCCTGGCCGAGCACGCGGGTGCGGAGGTCGACCTCCGGGACGGCCACGCCGTGCCGCGGCCGGAACGTGACCTCTTCGAAGGCGCGGCGGTTCTCGCGGAGCGTCACCTCGTCCTCGGCGCCGCCGTCGACGTAATCGAAGATCGGCTTCGGCAGCCGCCGCTGCGCCATGAGCCGCAGGTCGGCGATGTTGACGGCGCGGGCCACGTTCGCCATCGTTCCAAACACCCCCCGGTGTCGTGCGGCCGGCCGCTCAGCGGCCGGCTGTGATCTCCGCCTGAATCGCGCGCCACGCCTCGCGGGCCTCGTCGATCGAGCCTTCGTCTTCGATCGTCGAGACGTCGCCCGGATCCCGGCCGAGAATGACCGCCTTGAGCACGCGGCGCATGATCTTGCCGCTCCGCGTCTTGGGCACCATGCTCACGAAGTTCAGCTCCCCGATCACCGCGATCGGACCGAGTTCCCGCCGCGCCGTCGCGACGAGCTCGTCTTTGAGGCCCGCCGACGGCTCCCGGCCGAGTTTGAGCACGACGAACGCGCTGATCACCTCGCCGCGGAGTTCGTCCGGGCGACCGGTCACGGCCGCCTCGGCCACCGCGGAGTGCTTGAGCAGCGCCGTTTCGACCTCGACCGTCCCGATCCGGTGCGCCGCGATGCTGATGATCTCGTCCGCGCGGCCGGCGAACCACACGTAGCCGTCCTCGTCGATGTGCGCGGAGTCGCCGGTATAATACACGCGGCGGCCCGGGATGCGTTCCCAGTAGTCGCGGGCGTACCGCTTTGCATCCCCCCAGAGCGTCTGGATGAGGCCCGGGAACGGCCGCGCGATCACGAGGATCCCCTTCTCGCCCGGCGCGCAGGCCTGGCCGTCCGGGGTCACGATCTCTGCGTCAATGCCGGGCAGCGGGATGCCGCCGGACCCCGGCTTGATCGGCAGCAGGCCGAGCCCGTAGGGATTGCCGACGATCGGGCCCGCGGTCTCCGTCTGCCACATGTGGTCGATCACGGGAATGCGGTCGTCGAGTACTTTCTTCTGCAGCCATTCCCAGGCCGGCGCGTTCAAGGGTTCACCGGCGCAGAAGAGGCGCTCGAGCGACGCCAGCCCGTGCCCCTTCGCCGGTTCCTCGCCGTACCGCATCAAGAGCCGCACCGCGGTGGGCGACGTGAAGACGCTCGTGACCCCGAACTCGTCGATCACCTTCCAGAACACGTCGGGGCCCGGGTGGTCCAGCGCACCCTCGTAGGCAATCGTGGTGCACCCGACCAGCAGCGGCGCGTAGACGATGTAGCTGTGTCCCACCACCCACCCGATATCGGAGGTCGACCACCAGACGTCACTAGGCCGAAGATCGTAGACCCAGCGCGCCATGCTGTAAACGTGCACGGCGTACGGCCCGTGCATGTGGACCGACAGTTTGGGCGTCGCCGTTGTCCCCGACGTCGCGAGGATATAGGCCGGCTCGTTCGCCTCCATCGGGACCGCCCCGCCGGAGTGGCCGTGGCCGCGCGCGAGAAAATCTCCCCAGTCCACGTCGCGCGCCGCCACGGGCGCTGGCACGGTGGCCCGCCGCAGCACCACGACGTGCTCCACCGAGTCGCACCCGGCGTCGACCGCCGCGTCGACGATCTCCTTGAGCGGGACTTCGCGCCCCTTGCGAAACCCGACGTCCGCCGCGAACACGAGCCGGGAGCCGCTCGCCTTGATCCGGTCGGCCAAGGCACCCGCGCCGAATCCGGCGTAGACGACCGAGTGGATCGCGCCGATCCGCACGGCCGCGAGCATGGTGATGATCGCCTCGGGGCACGTCGGCATATATATGGTAAGGCGGTCGCCCTTCGTGATGCCCATGTCGCGGAGGGCGGCCGCGGCGCGCTCGACCTCGTGCAGCAGCTGCGCGTAGGTGAAGACCCGGCGGTCGCCCCGCTCGTTGACGTAGACGAGCGCGGCCACCCCGCCGCGTCCGTTGGCGACGTGGTGGTCGAGACAACTGGCTGAAAGGTTGGTCTGCGCGCCGATGAACCACCGGAAGTTCGGGTAGTTCCACTCGAAGACCCGGTCCCAGGTCCGGATCCAGGGCAGTTTGCGGGCGGCGCGGTCCCAGAAGCGCTCTGGATCCTCGAGCGCCTCCCGCTGCCACCGTCTGACAATCGGATTGACGACTTCCATACGACCAACCTACCACGCTAGCGCGCCCCGACCCTGCCCTCCGTAGGGCACGTGTTCGCCTCTTGCGCGGTTCCCCGGGCGACGATATCCTCTTGCCGTAATAGAATCAGCAGGAAACCGATCATGGCTAAAGGACTCGTCGCGAAACAGGCTATCAAGATCGATGCGCCCGCGTCGAAAGTCTGGGACGCGCTCGTCAACCCCGAGAAGGTGAAACAATACATGTTCGGCGCGACGGTGGCCTCGGACTGGAAGCCGGGCAGCGCGATCACCTTTACCGGAGAGTGGAAAGGCAAGGCGTATCAGGACAAGGGCGTGATCGTGCGCGCGGAGCCGCGGCGGATCCTCGAGTACACCCATTTCAGTCCGCTCTCCGGTCTGCCGGACACCCCGGATAACTATCACACGGTGACGATTGAACTGTCGGAGCAGAATCAGGCGACAACGCTTGCGCTGTCCCAGGACAACAACCCGAACGAGCAAGCGCGCCAGCATTCCGAAAAGAACTGGGGCGTCATGCTCGCCAATCTCAAGAAGGTCGTGGAACAGACCTGAGCGTTAGCCTGTAGCGACGCCGCCCTACCGGCGCCGCAGGGTGGCAATCGCCAGCGCGGTCCCGATCGTCAGCAGTGCCGCGCTCGCGATGAAGGGCGTCCCCGGTCCCACGCGGTCGTACAGTAGCCCTCCGAGCACGGGCCCGACGATGAGCCCCGCGCCCTGCGCCGTTTCCGACGCGCCCATCACCAAACCGGTGCGGCCCTCCGGAGCCGCTTCGCTCATCAACGCAAGCCACGCCGGAGACGACAGCGCGTAACTGCCGCCGAGCAGGACCGCCGCGACGCCGAGAACGATCACATGGCCGCGCCCCGCGGCGGGCAGCAGCCACATGCCGGCACTGGCCATCGACATCCCCCACACGACGGTGCGCGACCGTCCAACGCGGTCGGCCAGGTGGCCTCCCGGGACCGAGGCCGCGGCCACCGCCAGCACGAGCACGAGAAAGAGCACACCCAACAATCGGTCGCCGAGCCCCACCACGTCGTGCGCGTAGATGACCAGGATCGGCGCCAGCAGCCCAACGCCGAACATCTGCACGAACGCGATCGCGAGCAACGCCGGGAGCACGGGAGACGACCGTACCGCGGCAATCACTGCCCGCGGCGACATCGCGACCGACACGCCGCCGCGGCCCGACGGTCCGCTCGGCGCCACCCCGCCGCGTCCGGCCTCGCCGCGGAACACCAGCGACGCGACGCCCGCGGCGGTGAGCAGCAGCACTCCCGCCAGATAGAATCCCGCGCGGTAGTTGCCAAAGGCGGCCAAGACAAACAGCCCGACGCTCGGCCCGAGCGCCAGGCCGGTGAGGAAGAACATGTTGAGCGTGCCCATCCCGGCGGCGCGCCGCGCCGCGCCGGTACGCTCCGCGATGGCCGCGGCCGCGCACGGCCACACCGCGGCGCTGCCCGAGCCATCGATGAGGCGCAGACGTGTCGACCGCGGCGAACGCGGCCACGACCAGGCCGACGAGCGTCACGCTCGCCCCAAGACGCTCTTTCAGGTACAGCGGCAGCAGCGGAACGACGGTGGCGAAGCCCAGTTCGGCAAGGCCGACGACCGCGGCGATCTGCGCCGGCGGCCGGCCCGCCCCGGTGCCCGCGCTTCGCGCAGGCGGCAGACTCACCGCCCGAGTCACCGCGGGCTCAAGCGGTCCGGGCGCCCAATCGGGTGAGCATCGCGTCGCGGGCCCGGGCCTCGAACGTGTCGGGCAGCGGCGCCAGGGCAGTCTCCGGAAAGCGCCGGCTCAACGCCTCGCGGATCAGGCGGTCGGCAAACGCCGGATTCTTCGGCAGCAGCGGACCGTGCAGGTAGGTCCCGTAGACGCGGCCGGCCACCGCGCCCTCGGTCCGGTCCGTGCCGTTGTTGCCGAACCCCACGACCACACGGCCGAGCGGCCGGGCGCCGGGACCGAGGAACGTCCGGCCGCCGTGGTTTTCGAACCCGACGAGCGGCGGCTCGCCGCCGTCCGGCTGGATGACGAGATTGCCGATGAGGCGCGGCGCCGAGGGCCCGGCGTGCTCGGTCCACAGATCGAGCAGCGCAAGTCCCGGCAGATCGTCGCCTTCGGCGGGCCGGTAATACTTCCCGATCAGCTGATACCCGCCGCACACGGCGAGGACCACGGCGCCGTCCGCGACGGCCGCTTCGAGCGGACCGCGCTTCCGGTCGACGAGGTCGCCGACGGCGATCCGCTGCTGGCGGTCCTCGCCGCCGCCGACGAAGAAGAGATCCGCGTCGTCGGGCCCGATGTCGTCGTTCAGCCCGGCGTCCTTGACGATCACCTCGATGCCGCGCCGCCGCGCGCGGCTCACGAGGACCATGATGTTGCCGCGGTCGCCGTACAGGTTGAGCAGATCCGGATAGAGATGGCAGATCCGCAGCACCGGCATCATTCCCAGAACCTCCCCACGACGCCGCGCCGCTCGAGCACGGCGCGAATCGCCAGCATGGCGGTGTACGTCGGCAGGATGAACAGCCGGGAGGTCGCGTGCGCGAGCGCGCGGTCGAGCGCCGCGTCGTAGGACCGCTCGACCTCGATCGCGGCCGCGGGGATGCCGGCGTATTCGAGCCGCACCGCCAGGTCCTCCGCGCGCAGCCCGCCCGCGACCACGCGCGCCGCGCGGCCGGCCAGCATCTCGAAATCCACATCCCACAGCCACGAGACGTCGCGGCCGTCGGCGATCAGGTCGTTGATTGCGATCAGCACGACGGGCAGCGAACCACCGGCCAGCACGGTCCGGAGCACCTCGTTGAAACCCGCCGGGTTCTTGACGAGCAGGATCTGCACCTCGCGGCCGTCGAGCGTCAGGCGTTCGGCGCGGCCGAACGCCGGCAGGAACGAGCCGACCGCGTCCGCCGCGCGGGCGAGCGAGACTTCGATTTGGAGCGACGCGGCGACCGCGGCCAGGATATTGTAGACGTTGTAGAGCCCGGGCAGCCGCGTAGTCACGCGCGCCCGCCCCGCCGGCCCCGCCTCGACGGTGAAGGCGGCGCCGTCCGGTCCGGCAAGCGTGATGTCCCGGGCGACAACGTCGGGGTCGGGCCGCGCGACACCGCAGGTCGGGCAGCGGTACCGGCCCATGTGGCCGAAGTACGTCACCGCGTAGATGTACGGCGTGCCGCAGCGGTAGCAGTACCGGGCCTCCGCGGTGTGCTCGAGCGCGGGCAGCGCGTGGCGGTCGTCGTCGAGGCCGTACGTCACGAGCGTGCCCGGCATCTCCCGCACCGCGTCGTAGACCAGGGGGTCGTCGGCGTTCGCCACGCGCACGAACCCCGCGGGCAGCCGTGCGCCCGCGGCGCGCCAGAGGCCGGAGATGTAGTCGATCTCCCCGTACCGGTCGAGCTGGTCGCGGAACAAATTGGTGAACACCGCGACCCGCGGCGCGAGCGCGGGGACGACGCGCGGCACGGTCGCTTCATCGACCTCGAAAATGCCCAGGTCGCCGGCCGGCGCCCCGCAGAGATCGGCGTGCTCGACGAGCGCCGATGCGATGCCGGCGGCGAGGTTCGCGCCGGCGCGGTTGTGCACGACGCGGCGGCCTTCGGCGCGCATGATGTGGGCGATCAGGTGGGCCGTGGTGGTCTTGCCGTTGGTGCCGGCGACGAGGACCGTTCCCCCCGGCAGCCGCCCGGCGAGGAGGCCGACGACGTTCGGCTCGACGGCGCGGGCGACCCGTCCGGGCATCGTCGTGCCGCCGCCGCGGCCCAGCACGCGGCTCAGCGTCGCGGCGGTCTTACCGAGCGCGATCGCGGTGCTGAGACGTACGTTGAGCGACACGAAGAACGGCGCTTAGTACCGGCGCGCCCCCAGGTATCTGCTGCGGTAATAGGGATCGTCCATCGACGAGACGATGACCCCGCGGGCAACCGACGCGTGGATGAAGCGGCCCGCGCCCAGGTAAATGCCGACGTGCGACGGCCCGCTGTTGTACGTGTGGAAGAATACGAGGTCGCCGGGCCCGAGCAGCGCGGCCGGCACCGCCGTGCCGGCCTGATACTGGCCGAACGACGAGTGCGGGACCGCCATGCCGAACGCGCCGAAGACGCGGAACACCAACCCCGAACAGTCGAACCCGCGCTGCCCGATGCCGGACCACTGGTACGGCCGGCCGAGGTAGCGCATCGCCAGACGCGCGATGCCCGCGGTAACCACGGCGCCGCGCGACGGCAGCGCGCGGATCCATGGCACCGGAGGCGCGCCCCACACCGCGGTGACGGCCGGTGCCTCGGCCGTAATCGCGGCCGGGGCCGGCACGCCCGCGGACGCCGCGGCCGGGACACCCAGCAGCGGGACACCGATCAACAGGAAGAATGCGCAGGAACCGGAGGCAGCCGCCCGCATCACGTCGCCCTATTCGGGTCATGCGCGCCGCCCCCCTGCACGGCGGCCTCCGCGCGGCGCGGCCGCGTCGAAGCGCGCGGACTCGAACGGAGACCACATGGGAATAACCAAAGTGACGCCGTGCTTTCGCGCGCCACTTGAAGGGCACACGATCGGGCGAGTAGAATCAGCGGGAACCAGGGTCGCGGGCGGAGGTACCTGATGATCACGATGAAGGTCAAGACCGTGGCGATGGATCAGCAGATGAACCCCGTCGTGCTGCTGGTCGATCAGGCCGAGACGCTCGCGCTGCCGATCTGGATCGGCGGATCGGAAGCCCAGTCTATCGCGTTTCAACTGCAGGGCGTGCAGATGCCGCGCCCTATGACCCACGACCTCATCAAGCAGATGCTGCAGCACCTCACCGTCAGCATCAGCCGCATCGTGGTCACCGACATTCAGAACGGCACGTACTTCGCGGAGATTCACCTGAAGCGGAACGGCACCGACGTCGTGGTCGATTCCCGTCCGAGCGACGCGATCGCGATCGCGCTGCGCACGTCCGCGCCGATCTTCGTCGAAGACAAGGTCGCGGCCACGGCGATCCAACTGAAGAAGGCGTTCGACGAACACGAGGTGGAAGAGTTCAAGCGGTTCATCGAAAACGTCAAGCCCGCGGATTTCGCAAAGAAGCTCAAAGACAAGAAGCTCGAAGAGTCCTGACCGCTCCCCGCGCTCAGGCCCCGCCGGCCCGTCCGGCGGATCAGCGCGTCACCACGCCCCCCGACACGACCAACGTGTCTCCGGTGATATACGCCGCCTCGTCCGACGCGAGGAATACCGCGGCCTTCGCCACCTCGTCCGGCTGGGCGAACCGGCCGAGCGGGATCCGCGCGGCGATCGCCTGACGGTCGGCGATTGTCCGCTCCGCGTGGAAGGCGGTCTCCGTGTAGCCGGGCGCGATCGCGTTCACGCGGATCCCCGGCGCGAGATCGCGCGCGAGACACCGCGTCAGCATGATCACCGCCGCCTTGCTCACGCTGTAGTGCACGGCGCCGCCGCCGGGGTCGATGCCGCGCATCGAGGCAATGTTGATGATCGCGCCGCCGTCCCGCGCCATCGCCGCGGCCGCCGCCTGCGCGGCGAACATCGGCCCCGTCACGTGGACGTCCATCATCTGCCGCCACGTCTCCTCGTTCATCTCCGCGAACGAGGTCCGGTCGCTGATGCCGGCGTTGTTCACGAGGACGTCGAGGCGCCCAAACGCGCGAACGGCCTCGGCCACGAGCCGCCGCGCCTCCGCCGGGCGCGCCACGTCGGCCTGAATCGCGACGGCCTTGCCGCCGCCGGCGCCGATCGCCTGGGCCGCGGTGCGGGCGTCTCCGATCGAGCGCGCGGCGTTCAGCACGACGGCCGCGCCCTCGCGCGCGAACGCCTGGGCGATCGCGCGGCCGATACCCCGGCTCGAGCCGGTGACGAGGGCGACCCGTCCGCGCAGCCGGTTCATGCGCGCGCGGCCCCCGGACCCGGCTGAAGCGCCCGCGAGGCGCGTTCGACGTCGGCGACCACGGCCGGCCAATCCGCCAGCACGCGCTCCCGCGCGCGGGCGATCTCGGGCAGGCGCGCCGCCGCCGCCGCAGGCACGGCGTCCTCGTCCAGAATCTGCACGCGCCCATCCGGCGTGACGAGCACGTCGACCTCGAGATCCTCCCACTCCAGGCCGTCCGGGCCGATCCGAACCGGCCCGCTGAGGTTGAAGTAGTAGGCCAGCGTCTCGCCCGACGGAGCCATCCAGTGGTAGACGTTGTAGGGCCGATCGAGCCAGTAGTAGGCGACGGTCAGCGTCCCGGCCGGCAGGACGAGGTCGGCGACGCGGCCCTGGCCCGGCAGGCGGTACAGCAGCACCGCGCGATCCGCTGCGATCTCGACGGCCTCGCACGGATAGGTGCGCACGCTGCCGTCGAGGCGGCGCTTGACTTCGAGCACGTTCACGGGCGTTGAGTTCGGGCCGCGCCGCGGCCCACCTGCGCGTGTGCTACGTGGAGGACAGCCCCCGCCGGTCGTAGGTGTACACTTTGCCGTTCGCGCGGAGCTTCACGGGGTTGCGCCACAGGGCGTAGACGGCCTTCAGGAAGAGGCCGACGCGCTTCGGCTCGAGCTTGCGGTCCTCGTCCTGATGCACGAGGAGCAGGTCGCGGCCGCAGGACGACGGATCGACTTCGATCCGCGGATCGCCCTTGTGCAGCTTCTGGTTGATCAGCATTTCCTTGACCTTCACGAGATCGTAGCTCTTCTGCTTCTCCTTCGGATCGTAGACGAAGATATCGAGCCGGCGCACCAGGTCTTCCGTCAGCACCGTGTCGATGAGGCTCACGTCCTCGTGGTAGCGCCGCATCTCCAGCGCCCGGTCGAAGCCGTCGTCGTCGCGGATCGACTTGAACAGCGTGTAGCCGATCGTGTACGGGGCCGGCCGGTTGCAGAGGTGCACCGAGATGCTGGCCCACTCCTGCGCGCTCAAGAGGCGTGTCAGCAGCTCGGCCTCGACGAAGGTCGCCCAGCCCTCGTTGATGATGTGGGTGCGCTGGATGAGGTCGAAGTACTCGGCCTCTTCGCGGATCGCTTCGAGGATGCTCCGCTCGAAGTCTTCCAGCGGGGCCTTCTCCTCGAGATAGTACATGAGCCGGCGGCGCTTCTCTTTGGGGCTGCGCTCGAAGGCGTTGACCGAGGTCGCGACGGTGAGCAGCGCATCGAGCAGCTTCTCGACGCGCTCACGGCCGTACTGCCGCTCGTAGGAGCGGATCATCCGCGCGTGCCGCTCGGCCTCGTTCAGCATGTTCTTGTTCGACTTCTGGTACCAGTGGTTGTTGGCGAAGAAGTCCGCGTGCCCGAAGACGTGCGCGATCACGAGCACGTTCTCGAGATACGTGTTGGTGGAACGTAAGAAGGCGTGCGACGGCACCGTGTTCAGCACGAGCTCGAGGATGTTGAACACTTCCTTGTTCTGCTGGGTGACGAGCTCTTTATAGACGCCGCCCCAGTACCAGTGGACGAACCGGTTCGGCAGACCCATGCTCGCCACTTCGGCGATCTCGTCGCTGTCCGTGAGCTGGAAGACGACGGGATTGAACGCGAGGCCGCGGTCGCGGGCAAGCGTCTCGAGGCGCCCGATCACATTCTCGTACTCGACCATCGGTCCGCTCAGCACGTCAGTCCCTCCGCATCGCGGCGGCCATCGGCCGGCGCGCGGCGCGCGTCTCGAAGAATCCGAGGAAGTCCCGCATCGCCGTCCGGATCGTCTCCAGATCGACCAGGTTGGCGAACATCGCGCCCTCGCGGGTGCGCACCGCCTCCTGGACAAACTCGCTGAACCCGCCGATGCCGCGGCCGCCGGGGTTCACGTGGCCGTAGCACACCAGGTCGAACCCGCCGAGCGCCTCGTCGAACCGTTTCTTCGCCAGGTCGAAGTCGCCGGAGCTCGTCTCGCCGTCCGTGAACATGAACAGGAACTTGTCGTACTCGGTCACGCCGTCGAGCAGGCTGATCGCTTTCTCGAAGCCGGTGCTGATGTGCGTGCCGCCGCTCGATTCCACGCAGAAGAACTCGTCCCGGGTCTTCTCCTCGGCCACGTCCTGGAAGACGACGTACCGCCGGAGGTTCGTCGGGTAGCGGCGCTCCAGGTAGTGCCAGAGGATGAAGATCGTCTTGCGCACGAGCGCGAGGTACTCGCCGCGCATCGACCCGGAGATGTCGAGCACGTACACCTCGACCGACCGGTTGTTCTGGAAGGTCGTCGGGTCTTCGGTAAAGTACCAGCCGTCCTGCTGCACGTCGACGTCGTAGTCGACCTTGCCCGACTCGCGCGTGTTGCGCACCAGGCTCTGCAGCATCGTCTCTTCGAGGTTCAGGTCGGCGCGGAGGCCGATCCGGTCGAGGTCGTCGAGCTCGACCTGCTCCTGGGCCTCGACCTCCCCGGCCCGCCCCGGGTCGTGGAACGCCGGCAGGCGCAGGTCGTCGAGCAGCACCTCCTGCGCGAGGCGCACGAACTCGTCGAAGTCGAGCTCGACCTGGAGCTCCTTGCCGTGGTGGTCGCCGCCGAGGAGGCCGCCGAGAGCCTGGACCTGGTCGCCGCCCGCCCCCGCCCCGGCGCCCTGGCCGCCGGCCCCGCCGGAACCGCTGCCCTGCGCCAGGAACTGGCTCTCCTCGCCGAACTTCAGCGTCGGCAGGTCGAGCGTCGCGATCTGCGTCTTGACCTTGCCGTCGAGGATCAGCTCTTTCTGCTGGATCAGCTCGTTCAGGTTCTGCTTGAGATACTCCCGCAGCAGCTGATCGTGCTTGTACTGGGCGATCCGTCCGCGGTGAATGCGCATGGCGCGCCTCGACCCGGCCCGCGGCCTAGAAGCTCCTGCCGATCGTCCGGAAGAGGGAGCGCGCGCAGGACTCGCAGTAGCCGTGCTCCTCGATCGCGCTGCGCTGCAGCACGTCGAGCAGCTCGCGGCTCTTCGCGTCCATCTCCTCGGTCTTCTCGTAGAGGCGCAGGCAGTTCTTGATCTTGTTGAAGACGATCTCGTTGATGGCGCCGCGCAGGTGCTCGTTGTCCTTGTAGCTCATCTTGCGCAGCTCGTCGCGGCGCTCCAGCAGCACGTTCTCGAACGCCACGCGGCCCTGGCGGCTGATCTGCCGCTTTTGGACGAGGATGCCTTCCACCTCGTCGAGCAGCTCTTTGTCGCTGTCGGCGAGGGTCTCGCCGAGCACGCTGCGCGAGGCCGCGTCGAGGTAGTTGAGGTACAGGTTCTGGCCGTAGTCGTAGAAGTGCGTCGGGACGATGTTCTCGACCAGCAGCTCGACCTTGCCGTTGATGAACTCGACCTTCGTCTCCTCGAAGACCTTGAGCAGGTCTTTCTGGTTCAGGTCCTTGATCGACTGGTGGGCGAAGGTGGACTCCACCGCCTCGGTGATCACCTCGAGGTCGACGCAGCTCCGGGCGGACGTGTACCCGAGCGAGAAGGCGTCCTCGAAGAATCGCGGCGACAGCCCGCGCAGACCCTGCGACTCGGCGCGCGTCTTGATCGCGTAGGTCGCCGCCAGCTCGTAGACGTCCTGGGGCACGTGCTTGCTCTCGCGGCGGACGCGGTTGGCCCGCTCGACGAGGTCGCGGTAGATCTGCATCTCGCCCGGCGCGTCCACGTTGTACGGGTAGTCGACCTTGTGGATCCGGCCCCGCAGCGGCTCCATGATGTCCTCGGACAGGAACACGTTGTACTCCGGATAGTTGGTGTGTCCGATGACCACCATATCGACGTGGACGGTCGGGAAGTTCGCGAGGTCGATCCGCTTCGACTGGATCAGCTCGAGCAGCAGCGACAGCAGCTGCCGCCGGCTCTTGAAGACCTCGGTCCAGTCCAGGATCCCGCGGTTGGCCCAGATGACCTTGCCTTCGAAGTCGTAGGCGTCCGGGTCGTACGTCGAGCCGCGCTCCTTCAGCATCGCGAAGTTGATGTTGCCGACGAAGTTCGTGATGTCTTCGCGGCGGAGGTCGGTCGGAGTGTGCTTGGCGACGCCGACCTTGTCGCGGGCCGAGATGTTGATCCGCAGCACCGGGACTTTCTCCCACCCGCCGGCCCGGGCGATCAGCCGCTCGCACACCGGACAGGGCACGGCCTCCTCGTGCCACTGGAGGTCTTCCGTCTGCCGCACGTCGATGGGCACGAGGTCGAACGGATGCTGGTGGAACGGGCAGCCGTCCACGGCGTACACCGCGCCGTCGGGCGTCTGCGAGTACTCCTCGAGCCGCCGCTTGATCTTGTCCACCGTCATCGACTTGCCGGAGCCCTGCGGGCCGACCAGCAGCAGGAGACGCCGCTCCATGCTCATCGCGTATCCTTTAAAGAACGCGACGATGTCGTCGATCTGCTTGTCCATGCCGTAAATGCCTTCGAACACCTTGGCCTTGCCGAAATAGTCGATCATGTCGGAGATGTAGTGCAGCGTCGTGCGCCCGAGGCGCCGGTTCGTCTTGCTCTGTGCGACGTAGTCGGCTACGTTTGCGAACGGTTCCATATAAGAGTCACCTGCTTTTGTGCCGGGCCGCCCCGCAAATTCCCCGAGCCCGCGTCGGCGTGCCTCACGTCTGCCCTTTGATATACCCCGTACGACGAATACTGGATGGGCGTTCACCCCGGCCGGGCCGCATGCCCGGGAGGTGCCCGTTCCGGCCGTCCTTTAGACAGACCCGTTGGTCACGGAGGACGGTCGAAACCCGGGAAAATGAGAGAAACCCGGCTCGAGGAGACCGGAGACTCCCCGCCCGGGTTGTGGTTTCCGTTTCGTCACGCACTGCCACGACGTTTGGCCGAAGTCGCTCCGTCAAGGCCGCCCCTCTGTCGCCGGATCGTCCCGCTTTCGCGGGGCTGGCCGGTGGCATGCACCGGCGTCTGGGGCGGCGCTGCGATGTGCGAGCTGCGTCTAGTACAACGGCAGTGCCGTATGAACTTTTAACCGAGTATAGCGGCCTCGGGTAGAGGTGTCAATCAAAACTCTCGGTCAAGCGTCCGGCGCGCGCACGAGGAGGATCGGCCCGGCGTAGCGGCCGACCACCTTGGAGGCGACGCTGCCGGTGAACACGGCGCTCAGACCGGTCCGGCCGTGGGAGGCCATGATCAGCAGCTCCGCCCCGGAGGCCGCGGCCTCGTCCAGCACCCCCTGCGCCGCGTCCCCGCGGGCGACGGCCCAAGAAACGCCGATCCCGACGGCACGGATCAGGTCCGCGATCGTGCGAAGGTAGCGCTGCGCCTCGCCCTCCTCATAATCCAGGGTCGCCGCGGCGGCCGTCGGCACCAGTTTGGCCGCGCTGGCCCGCTCGCCCGCGATCGTCGACAACGTGGGGACGACCCGAAGCAGCACGATCTCGGCGCCGTAGGCCCGGGCGAACGTGCCCGCAAACGGCAGTGCCGCCTCGGCGGCCGGTTCGCCGTCGAGCGGAAGCAACATCTTATGGAGGGTGAGACCGTTCCGGTCGATTGGCGGGACAGCGCCCGATTCCGGCGGCCGGATCAGCAGCACTGGACGGTCGCCGCGCCGCAGCACCTGCTGGGCCACGCTGCCGAAGAGGGCCCGGCGCGCCCCGCCGGCGCCGTGGGTCGCGAGGACGATCAGGTCGGCGTCGAGGTCCGCGGCGTGCGCGACGATGCTCTGCGTCACGTTGCCCTCGGGGTTCGGGTGAACGTGGGTCTCCGTCTCGACGCCGGCGGCGCCGCACCGCGCGGCCACCTCGGCGAGATACCGATCGGACTCGTCGATCCGCGTCAGGTGACGCTCGCCGTGCACGCTCGGAGGCGCGTCGCGCTCCGTCACGTGCAGCAGGGTGAGGCGCGCCCCGAGATGCCGGGCGAGCGATGCCGCGGGCGGCAGGACCCACTCGGCGAGGCGCGATCCGTCGAGCGGGACGAGGATCCGCCGGATCGTGACGCCGCCGTTCACTCCGGATGCCGCCGCGGCCATGGCCCCTCCGTTTTCGGTACGACGCATCGCTCCCCTGTCGTTACCCGCCCCGGATCGTCTGCACGATCAGATACAGGTTCAGCCCGATGATGAACGCCGTGACGAGCACCGCGGCGACGGAGACGAGCCACCCGTTGACGAGCGGGCCCATGAGATCGCGGCGCCGCGTGAACAGCACGAGCGGCACGAGGGCGAACGGCAGCCCGAAGCTCAATATCACCTGGCTGATCACGAGCGTCCGCGTGGGATCGAACCCCAGGGCGATGACGACGATGGCGGGCGCCATCGTGACCAACCGCCGCAGCCAGATCGAAATCTGGCGGTGGAGAAACCCCTGCATCACGACCTGGCCCGCCATGGTGCCGACGGTGGACGAGGAGAGGCCGGACGCCAGCAGCGAGATGGCGAACACGGCGCTGCTGGCGGGGCCCAGCAGCGGAGCCAGCGTCTTGTGGGCCTCCTCGATGCTCGCCACCTTGGTCAGCCCGTGCCCCCAGAAGGTCGAGGCGGCCATCACCAGCATCGCGGCGTTGACCAGCCCGGCGATCGTCATCGCGATCACGACGTCGGCGAGCTCGAACCGGACGAGGCGCCTCGCCTGCTCGGCGTTCTCCGTCGCGACCCGGCGCTGGGTCAGCGACGAGTGCAGGAAGATCACGTGCGGCATCACGGTGGCGCCGAGAATTCCGACGGCCAACAGCACCGCCTCGGGGCCGCCGAGCATCGGGTGGACGACGCTGGCCGCGACCGCGCCCCAGCTGGGGCGATCCAACACGGTCTCCACCAGATAGCATCCGGCGATCACGCCGACGAGCGTCGTGATCACGGCCTCCACCGGGCGGAAGCCTTGCTGTTCGAGCGCGAGGATCACGAGGGTGCAGATCCCGGTCAGCAGCGCGGCCGGCATCAGCGGCATCCCGAAGAGCAGGTTGAATCCGATCGCCGCCCCCAGAAACTCGGCGAGGTCGGTGGCCATCGCCACGCCTTCCATCAACACCCACAACACCCAGACCACCGGCCGGGGAAACTGCTCGCGGCACATCTCCGCGAGGTTGCGGCCGGTCGCGATGCCGAGCTTGGCCGACAGAGCCTGCACCAGCATCGCGATGACGTTGCTCGCCAATACGACCCACACCAGCCGGTAGCCGAACTCCGAGCCGCCCTGGATGTTGGTGGCAAAGTTGCCGGGATCGATGTAGGCGACCGACGCGACAAACGCGGGGCCGAGGAAGGGCAGCAGCTGCAGCAGACCGCGCCGGCGGCTCCGGCCGGCCAGGATGTCCGTGGCCGCGCTCACGGTCGCAACGTCGCCGCGGCGGGGGCCGGGCGGTTGGCCGGGCACGGCGGCTATCGGTTCCTTCCCAGGCACGTTACTGAACGTGCACGTGTTCGCTGAGTGAATGGGGGAGCGTCAGCCGCCGGCCTTCGACCTCGACGTCGCAGCCGTTGCGCCGGCGTGCAAGCACCTTGAGGACGGCGCCCGGCAGCACCCCGAGACTGGCGAGCCGCCGGAGCAGCGCGGGACTCTGATCGCTGACGTGCGCGACGACGCCCTCCGCCCCCTGCGCCAGGGTCTCGAGTTTCGGGTAGCGGACGTCACGCATCGACCCGTCCGTCGACGGAATCGGATCGCCGTGGGGATCCTGCACGGGATTGCCGAGGACGGTGGCCATGCGCGCCTCCACCTCTTCGGAAAGCACGTGCTCCATCCGCTCGGCCTCGCCGTGCACCCGCTCCAGCGGCACCCCCAGGTGCTGCGCCAGATAGAGCTCGATCAGCCGATGGTGGCGAATGATCTCGAGCGCGATTTTCTCGCCCGCGGACGTGAGCACGAACCCCTGGTAGCGCGAGTAGGCGACCAGCCGCAGGCGCGCGAGGCGCTTGATCATGTTCGTCGCGGATGCCGCCGACACGTCCAAACGCTCGGCGACCTCCGATGTCGCGACGGCGTCGCGGCCCTGCTGCAGCTTGTAGATCGCCTTCAGGTAGTCTTGCATGACGCCGGTGATCGCGGGCACGGTCACCCTCCACACTCGCATATAAAATAATTTAGTGCAGGCTAAAAACTGGTAGCCCCCAGTTTATTGGTGTGCGCCGACGGTGTCAATAGGGGGCCGGGGGAAATTGTTTGAAACGCCCCAGGGCGGGGCAAATCACGCTGATGGATTCGATAATACCGCGGGATTCCAAATGTCGGACCATAGACGCATCGCGCGTGATGCGCCTCCTCACCAGCAGTCGTCCTGAAGCCCTGGGCGATGCCCGGCGGCGGGTCTCTCAGGCCCTGGCTCAGACGGGCCTCGGCCGCGACGCGGTCTCAGAGATGGAAATCGCGGCCGGCGAAGTGTTGTCGAATACCCACCTGCACGCGTACCCCTCCGGCATCGGACCCGTGTTTATCGAGGTGTTCTGCGCCATCGGGTTGGCGACGGTGATCGTGATCGACCACGGGACGGCCACCACCACGGTCACCGTCCCGGAGGGACAGCCCTCCGTCGCTGATGACGGCGGCCGCGGCTTGTACCTCACAGGCCATCTTACCGACAACGTCAAGGTCCGCGTGAGCCGGGTCGGCCACGGATTGGCCGTCCTGATCGCGAAGTCGCTCGAACCCGGGCAGACATTGGCCGCCTGAACCGCCCCACCCGCCCGGCCATACGCACTCGGTCGAGGAGTGCCGCGGCCCCGGCGAGAACGTTGAGTGCCATGGCGCCCGCGCTCCGCAAGCCTCGCGCGCTCCGTCCCGGCGATACGATCGGGCTCGTATCACCGTCGGGCCCGACCCGGCCGGGCGGCAGCGGCTCAACGCCGGAAAGCGTCGAACGTACCAGGCAGCGGCTCCACGACGTCGGGTTTCGCACCGTCGTCGCGCCGCACGCGTTCGATGCCCGCGGCTATCTCGCCGGCGCCGACACCGATCGTACGGCCGATCTCCAGGCGATGCTGGAGAACCCGGCGGTGAACGGCGTCCTCTGTATCCGCGGAGGCTACGGCGCGCACCGTCTGCTCGACCGGCTCGCCTACGCCGCGATCGGCCGCCACCCCAAGGTCTTCGTCGGGTTCAGTGACATTACGGCTCTTCACCTCGCCCTGTACACGCAGTGCGGCTTCGTGACCTTTCACGGCCCGATGGCGGGCGCGCTCGCGCAGCCCGACCCGCACGATTATCTGGAGCTGCTGCGCGCCGTGACCAAAGCCGAGCCGCTCGGCCGGCTCGTCAACCCTCCGGGCGCGCCGGCGATCGAAACGCTCGTGCCCGGGGTCGCCGAGGGACCGCTGATCGGCGGCAACGCCGCCCTGCTTACCGCACTGCTCGGCACGCGCTTCGTGCCGGAGGCGGAGGCATTTCGGGGCAGCATCCTCTTCCTCGAGGACGTGGGGGACAAGCTCTATCGTCTCGACCGCAAACTCGCGCACCTGCGCTTGGCGGGGATCCTCGACGCGGTGACGGGCATCGTTATCGGGGAATGCCGGTATTCAGCGGAACCGGGAGACACGCTTTCGCTGCAGCAGATTCTCGAGGATCACATCGTCCCGCTCCGCAAGCCGGCGATCTATGGGCTCGCGTGCGGACACGGAGCCTACCACCTGACGCTGCCGATCGGCGTCCGGGCACGGCTCGATGCCGCCGAGCGCAGCCTCTCGGTTGAGGAGGCCGGAGTAGAAGCTTAGACGCCGCCGTCCATCGCCGGATACCCCCCGCGTCGTCGCATCGCTAGTACAAATCGGCCAAGTCGCGGAGCCGGGCACGCCGCCGCTGACTCCCGTCGACGATTTCAAAGAACTCATCGAACGTTCCGCCGAGGGCGTCGAGGAGACGCTGCCGGGTCTTTGGGCCCGGGTGGGTTCGCCCGGCCAGAATGTCGGACAGATGCGTCCGGTGCATGCCCATCCTTTGGGCCAGCGCGGTCTTGGTCAGATTGCGCCGCGCGATCGCGGCTTCCAGCGCGCCGTGCCTCAGACGGACTCGCATCGAGACGACCCCGTGTTCAGCCTAACTCCAGGATTATGTACTTGATACAGGGAGGGTCCCATGTTAGCCTCTAGACAGCGGAAAGAATGGTGTTTTCCGCCTAAATGGAGGCGTCCCGTGACCATTTGCATTGCGGCATTATGCGACAACAACAAGACTCTTATTATGGTGGCTGATCGTCGCGTCGGATTGGCATCGGGGGAAATGGAGACGGACACGGAGATCAAGATTCATAAAATATCGCCAACTTGGTTTACGCTTGTTGCTGGCAACGATGTTGAAGCTGCTCATGAAATCGCAGCAACAGCTGGCGGTGCATTACGTGATCGAGCGGCTCAGGGTTCCGTTAACGGCACATTAGATGTGCGCCGTGAATTGGTCGAATCGTACAGACGAGTACGGATGCACCATGCTGCGGCTGAACCTCTCGTTGCCCGAGGTTGGACGTTAAATGAGTTCAAGGACAAAGGACACAAATCGCTTCCGGAATCTACATTCGCTGAAATTGATGGTGGATTACAGCGTTATGATTTAGAAGTGGATCTGATCGCGTGTGGATTTTTCGGTGATGACGATGGCGACATTATCACAGTGCACAATCCAGGCGTGGGAAAGTTGGTAACAAGTTCTCATTTCGCCGCTGCCGGGACTGGTTCAACTGCGGCGATTTTCTCGCTGTTCATGCGAAAGTTTCATTCCGGAATGAGTTTACCGCTGGCACTCTACTACGTTTACGAGGCTAAAGTAGCCGCGCAACGTGCTACTGGAGTAGGAGAAACGACGGTCATGCTAGTGATGAGAAAAGGCCAAACAGACCACGTTTCTATTGATGAAAGTGAACAGAGTGATGTGCTTGAAATAATCCGCCAGGATTTGGCACCTAGGTACCCGTCCGATGAACAGGTAGAAGAGATTCGCCAATTTGAAAGTCTGAAGAAGTTACCGTCCCTTCCAAGCAAAGAGGCTCAGGTAGGATGAGACCACGCCATGATGCCTGCAATTATCACGACGATGTACGCAGTCCAGAACACCAAACCTTCGATCCCGCCGTACTCAAACAGATGGGCTCGAATGATCTCGTACGTGACGATCGTGTACGCCAGTCCGAAGGCCCAACGCCAGTACCGTTGGAATCGCTCCTCCATAATTTGCCCCTGTCTCTTGCCGCCACCGCTGGCTTCGGGATATGAGTAACGACCTGGTGTTCGGTATACACTTGGACGCCCCTTGTAAACGGTCGACCTGTGCTATAATCGGAAACGGCTATAGGGCGGTCCCGGCTCCGCGTCCAAACGGTGGTCCCGCCCTATGCGTTTGGGGGTCGCCTCGGGCAAACCCGACTGGCCATCGGTGGCGCATCAGAAGATCGATGCGCGGGGGCGACTCCCCCTTACTCTATGCGCGGAGGGGCTGGCACTGGCGAGCCGAGCGGTCTCCAAAACCGTACCCTGCCGGGTTGCGGGTTCGAGTCCCGTCCCCTCCGCTCTTTCAACTCAATGGTAGATGACACACGCTAAGTAAGGGAAGAGCAGCAATCACGGTTAGGCATTACAAGCAAGTAGAACTCATGGAGCGACAATGATGAGAAGGACATCGGTCGAGCGAGCTGCGCGAAGAGAGATCGCGCAATTGACTCGTCAAAAGGACAAGATAGAGCGGCGGCTCAATATGCTGCACAATATCCTTATTGAGATGGAGACATACGACAGTTCTGAGCCGTCCTCATCGCGCAAAATGGGGGCGAATCAAATTGCCATTGCTTCTATCCTCAGGAGCGGGAATGGTGCGATGTCGGTTCGAGACATTGCTAATCGCGTCTATCAGACGGGACGAATTAAGAGCGCAAACGGGCATCGTGGCATTTATGCCATCGTCCAAACAGTCCTGCGACGTAATGCCAAGACTACCTTTATCAAGGTTGGTACTGGCAAGTGGGAACTGAGAGAGAGATATTTGGCTTCGAAGGGGATCGAAAAGGGGATCAAGCAATACTTCAAAGCAACCCGTAAGGAAAGGACGGAGGGCGAGAAAACAACCGTTCCTGCGGTCTGACTGATTTTGTCATGCCGTGAGGTTCTTGAAGGTGAGCGTCGGCGTTGTGACCATGTGCTTGAGCGTGTCCACGAAAAGATCACTGTCCTTCCGGCGATTGAACCGGAACGCCATTTCGTTGAGATAGGCGGGGAGATGTTTCGCGCTGACCTGATGCCATGTACCGATGATGCCGCGCTTCAGCAACGAGAAGGCCGACTCAACCGTGTTGGTGTGGACGATACCGCGCACATAACTCCGATTGAGGTGTCGAATCGTCTTGTGCCGCTTGCCGAACGGGTATCCCACAATGGCGTGCGGGCGGTAGTCGTCCGTGATGAACAGTTCTACATCGTCGCTAACGTGTTCGCGCACGAACTGGCTCAGCGTCTCTGCCGTCACGCCCTTGGCGCGGAAGAACCGGAGCGGCCCGCCACGCTGCCGGATCGCCAGCACGGCCTGCTTGTTCTTCGACCAATTACGGTTGCCGCGTATCTTGCCACCGACATAGGTTTCGTCGATTTCGACGATGCCGCCGAGTTTGGTCTGTTGGGATTCCAACATCGCGGCGCGGATTCTGTGGCACAGGTACCATGCGGTCTTGTAACTGACGCCAAGTGTCCGCTTCATCTGATTGGCCGAGAAGCCTTTACGCGCTTCGACCAGGAGCAGGACGGCGGCGAACCATGTTTCGAGCGGCAGGTGCGAATCGCCAAAGATGTTGCCAGCGGTCACGGAGAATTGGTATCCGCACTTGCACTCCCATTGCTTCCGACCGGCGACAGGGTATACGATTTTGGACTGACAACGGGGGCATCGGACGCCATTCGGCCAACGCAACCGCTTGAGCAGTTCACGGCACTTCTCGTCGGTGGAGTAGGAGCCTAATATGGTCAAGAGATTCACGAAGGCACCTCGGAAGAAATCGGCATCGGCGAACTCGTTGGAGCGTGTGCCGCTTCGCGGTCTTGTGGCAAGCGTGAAACGTGATCTGCGCCGCAAACTGCGGGCGGCGTCGAAGCCGAAGCGGAGAGACTGAACGATGCGCTTTTCACATCTCAAGCGTACGCTTCGGAATCACCTGTGTCAAGTATATAATCCTGCCTAACTCGATTATTGCCATTTTGTCAATAAACAATTCCGCCGCGCGTGACCGCGTCGGCGTTATGTCTTGTTTGCTTCTGAGGAATGTGGTAAATTCGTCGTGACGTTTCGTCAAAGGCGGTTCCCTTGGGCTTCTATCAGCGAATCGGCGCCCGGCTCCGCGCCCTCAGGCTCCGGACCGGCCTCTCGCAGGCCGCCCTCGGCGCCCGCATGGGGCTCACGGCCGGCGCGATCAACCGTTACGAAATGGGCCACCGCCGGGTGCCGCTTGAGGACGTCCCGAAGATCGCGTCAATTTTCCGCGTCGCGCCAGTGACGCTGCTCGGCGCAGAAACGGCGGCGGGCCGGATCGGCCGATCGGCAGATCCGGCGGACCGCGTCCGGGAAGAATCCCCGGTATACGGTGGACATGGCCGGCCGGACGCCGCGGTGCGCGCCTACGCGAAGTCGCTGACTCCGGCACGGCTGCGCGCCCTCGCCAAACGGGCCGGCGTCGAGCCCCGTCTCGAGCCGGCCGCGCTTCGCCGTTACGCTGAGCTGATCGCCGAGGACTTCGCGAGGCGGGCGCGGGTCGCCCGGCTTAAGTTTCATGGTGGCCGGGCGCGGGTCGCCCGGCGGAGGTAGCGTTGCCCGCACCGAAAGGAAGTGCCGTGAACGAATCCACGACGCCGCGGCTCCATCCCCTCGCGAGAAAGGCGCTCGCCGCGCTCGAGCCCTACGTCCCCGGCCGCTCCGCGGAGGACGTGCAGAAACAGTACGGCCTCACCAGCGTCGCGAAGCTGGGCAGCAACGAGAATCCGCTCGGCGTCTCGCCGCGCATCCGGGACGCGCTGCTCGCCGTGATCGACGGCGTGCATCACTATCCGGACCCGACGTGCGCGGCCCTGCGCCGGCGCGTCGCCGCCCGGTTCAAAGTCACGCCCGACCACGTCTGTGTCGCGAACGGCGTCGACAACGTGCTCACGTGCCTCGGCCTCGCGTTCCTCGACGCGGGGGACCGCTGCGTGGTGGGCGTCCCGACGTACACGGCGTACGCGTCGCTCGCGCTGATGCTCAACGCCGTACCCGTCGAGGTGCCGGTGCGCGAGTGGCGCCTGGACCTCCCGCGGATGGCCGGCGCGGCGGCGAACGCCAAGATGGTGATCGTCTGCAACCCCAACAACCCGACCGGGACGATCGTCACCCACGACGAGGTCGAGGGGTTCCTCAAGAGCCTCCCGCCGACGGCGCTCGCCGTGCTCGACGAGGCGTACGCTGAATTCGCCGGCGATCCGGCGTTCCCGGACGCCGCCACGCTGCTCGGCCGGTATCCTAATCTCGTCGTCCTGCGCACGTTCTCCAAGATTTACGGACTGGCCGGGCTGCGCGTCGGATACGCGGTCGCGGCGCCGGAGATCATCGCCTGCTTCAACGTGGTCCGCGAGCCGTTTCCGGTAGACCGGCTCGCGCAGGCCGCGGCCGAGGCAACGCTCGACGACGAAGCGTATGTCCGCGCCGCCTACGAGAACAACCGGACCGGACGCGCCTGGCTGGCCGCCTCACTCGCGGACCTGGGGCTGCGCAGCATTCCGAGCCAGGCCAACTTCGTGCTGGTCGACCTCGGCCGCCCGGCGAACGATGTCGCTCGGCAGCTGCTGCCGCACGGCGTGATCATCCGGCCCGGCGCGATGTGGCGGCTCCCGACGTGGGCGCGCATCACGGTCGGAACCGCCGGCGAGAACCGCCGCCTGATCGCGGCCCTCAAGACTGTGCTCGTCGCGCGATGACCCCGTCTTCGCGGGGCGGTGCGGCCCCGTCTTCGCGGGGCGGTACGGGCGGACCGCGCCCCGTGCGCGCGCCGCGGGGCACCACGCTGTCGTGCAAAGGCTGGCCGCAGGAAGCGGCGCTGCGGATGCTGATGAACAACCTCGATCCGGAGGTCGCCGAAAAGCCGGACGAGCTGATCGTCTACGGCGGCACCGGACGGGCGGCCCGGTCCTGGGCGGCTTTCGACGGCATCGTCGGCGCGCTGCGGGCGCTCGAGGGCGATGAGACCCTCCTCGTGCAGTCCGGCAAGCCGGTGGGCGTCTTTCGATCGCACCCCGACGCGCCGCGCGTCCTGATCACGAACGCGATGCTGGTCCCGGCCTGGGCGACGTGGGACGAGTTCCGGCGCCTCGAGGCGCTCGGTCTGACGATGTACGGGCAGATGACGGCCGGCTCCTGGATCTACATCGGGACCCAAGGCATCATCCAGGGAACGTACGAGACGTTCGCCGCGCTCGCGCGGCGGCATTTCGGCGGCAGCCTGCGCGGCCGTCTCGTCCTGACCGCGGGGCTCGGCGGCATGGGCGGCGCCCAGCCGCTGGCTGTCACGATGAACGAAGGCGTGGCGCTGGTCGTGGAAGCCGACCCGGCGCGCATCGACCGGCGGGCGCGTGCCGGCTGGGTGGACGAATCGACGCAGAGCCTGGACGCGGCCCTGCATCTCGCCGAACAGGCGGTACGCGAGCGGCGGCCCCGGTCCATCGCCCTGCTCGGCAACGCGGCACACCTCTACCGCGAGATCCTCGGCCGTGGCGTCCCGGTGGACGTCGTCACCGATCAGACCTCCGCCCACGACCTCCTCGGCGGCTACATTCCGGACGGCCTCAGCGCCGCCGCCGCGGCGGCGCTGCGCCGGACCGATCCCGACGGTTACGTCGCGAGGGCCGAAACATCGGTCGCCCGCCACGTCGAAGCGATGCTCGACTTCC